>NZ_JABMCU010000056.1:0-22789 GCF_013179605.1 Enterobacter sp. CM29
GCAGAAAGAAAAACTTTCCGCTTTAATGGATGGTGAAATGCTGGATAGTGAGCTGCTCGATGAGTTGTCTCATTCTCCCGAAATGCAACAGACCTGGGAGAACTATCATCTTATCCGCGACACTCTGCGGGGTGATACCAGCGATGTTCTCCATTTCGATATCTCAGCACGCGTTATGGCGGCCATTGAGAACGAACCTGTTCATCAGACCACGCCGCTTATTCCTGAAGCGCAGCCTGCACCTCACCAGTGGCAGAAAATGCCGTTCTGGCACAAGGTGCGTCCATGGGCCAGCCAGCTCACCCAGATGGGAGTCGCTGCGTGTGTATCGCTTGCAGTTATCGTTGGGGTCCAGCACTATAATACCCAGTCTGAAGCCAGTCAGCAGCCTGAAGCGCCAGTCTTCAATACGCTGCCGATGATGGGTAAAGCCAGTCCGGTTAGCCTGGGCGTACCGGCAGATGCCTCCGCAAGCGGCGGACAGCAACAGCAGGTACAGGAGCAGCGTCGTCGCATTAATGCGATGTTGCAGGATTACGAGTTGCAGCGTCGTCTGCACTCCGAGCAGCTTCAGTTTGAGCAGGCCCAAACCCAGCAGGCTGCTGTGCAGGTGCCAGGAAACCAAACTTTAGGAACGCAATCGCAGTAATGAAGCAACTTTGGTTCGCCATGTCTTTGATGGCGGGTAGCCTGTTCTTCTCTGCTAACGCCTCGGCTGATGTTTCATCCGGGGCGTTGTTGCAGCAAATGAATCTGGCCAGCCAGTCACTCAATTACGAGTTGGCATTTATTAGCATCAATAAGCAGGGTGTCGAATCGTTACGCTATCGCCACGCCCGCCTTGATAATCAGCCGCTCGCCCAGCTTTTACAGATGGATGGCCCGCGTCGGGAAGTGGTCCAGCGTGGGAACGAAATCAGCTATTTCGAGCCAGGCCTTGAGCCGTTTACGCTCAATGGTGACTACATCGTTGATTCCCTGCCATCGCTCATTTACACCGATTTTAAACGTCTCGCCCCCTACTATGATTTTATCTCGGTGGGGCGAACGCGTATTGCCGACAGGTTGTGCGAAGTGATCCGCGTAGTCGCGCGGGATGGGACACGTTACAGCTATATCGTCTGGATTGACGCAGAGACGAAGCTGCCGATGCGCGTTGATCTGCTCGATCGCGACGGTGAAACGCTGGAGCAGTTCCGCGTGATCTCCTTCGACGTGAACGGTCAGGTTGGCAACAGTATGCAGAATCTGGCCAAAGCCAGCCTGCCGCCTTTGCTTTCCGTACCTGCCGGCGATTCTGTCAATTTCAACTGGGTACCTTCCTGGATCCCGCAAGGATTCAGCGAAGTATCCAGCAGCCGTCGCCAGCTGCCGACTATCGAAACACCGGTTGAGTCGCGCCTCTATTCCGATGGGCTATTTAGCTTCTCGGTGAATATCAATCGCGCTACGGCGAACAGTTCCGAACAGATGCTCCGTACCGGTCGCCGGACGGTTAGCACGACGGTACGCGATAATGCGGAAATTACCATTGTTGGTGAATTACCGCCGCCAACAGCAAAACGTATTTCAGACAGCATCAAATTCAGGGCTGCGCAATGATTAAAGAGTGGGCGACGGTCGTATCCTGGCAGGATGGCGTAGCGCTTGTCAGCTGTGACGTTAAAGCATCATGCAGCAGCTGCGCTTCGCGAGCCGGTTGCGGCAGCCGCGTATTGAATAAGCTGGGGCCGCAAACGTCGCACACTATTGCTGTGTCGAGCGATCAGCCGCTGGTGGCAGGGCAAAAAGTGGAGCTCGGCATCGCTGAAGGCAGCCTGCTCACTTCCGCCATACTGGTTTACCTTTCTCCGCTCGCCGGACTTTTCGTGATGGGCGGGGTTTTCCAGATGCTGTTCGGCACAGATTTGGCCGCCATGTGCGGTGCCGCCTTGGGCGGTGTGGGCGGGTTCTGGCTTGCTAAAGGCGTTTCCCCAAGGCTTACCGCCCGGGAAGCCTGGCAGCCCGTCATTCTCAGCGTTGCACTGGCACCCGACCAACTTCGTGTTGAGACGCTCTCTTCTGAGGCCCGGTGATCTGCCGGGCTTTATTATTATTTACATCGCAATAAAGTAAACGCCGTCTCTTCGCGCTATACCTGACTCTAAGTGCATTTCCAGCAGACGAGGTTGTAGTGTAGAATGCTGCGTTTTCGCACTGAAAAACGTCAGGCTAAGAACAGCGGCCTCCAGGAATTCGTAAGGCATAATTATTTAACTATATGAAGAACATACGTAACTTTTCGATCATTGCTCACATTGACCACGGTAAGTCGACGCTGTCTGACCGTATTATCCAGATTTGCGGTGGCCTGTCTGATCGTGAAATGGCAGCCCAGGTTCTGGACTCCATGGACCTGGAACGCGAACGCGGTATTACCATTAAAGCCCAGAGCGTGACGCTCGACTATAAGGCTTCCGATGGTGAAACCTACCAGCTGAACTTTATCGACACCCCAGGGCACGTTGACTTCTCTTATGAAGTGTCACGCTCGCTGGCGGCCTGCGAAGGCGCGCTGCTGGTGGTGGATGCCGGGCAGGGCGTAGAGGCCCAGACGCTGGCAAACTGCTATACCGCCATGGAAATGGATCTCGAAGTGGTGCCGGTTCTGAATAAAATCGACCTGCCAGCCGCCGATCCTGAGCGCGTAGCGGAAGAAATTGAAGACATCGTCGGTATCGATGCGACCGATGCAGTGCGCTGCTCGGCAAAAACCGGCGTAGGTGTTCCGGATGTACTGGAACGTCTGGTACGTGACATTCCGCCGCCGGAAGGTGACCCGGATGCGCCGCTCCAGGCGCTGATCATCGACTCCTGGTTTGATAACTACCTGGGCGTTGTCTCGCTGGTGCGTATTAAAAACGGCACCATGCGTAAAGGCGACAAAATCAAGGTCATGAGCACCGGGCAGGTCTACAACGCTGACCGCCTCGGCATCTTCACGCCAAAACAGGTTGACCGTACCGAACTGAAATGCGGCGAAGTGGGTTGGCTGGTCTGTGCAATTAAAGACATCCTCGGCGCGCCAGTGGGCGATACCCTGACCGGCGCACGTAACCCGGCAGATAAAGCGCTGCCAGGCTTCAAAAAGGTGAAACCGCAGGTTTATGCGGGTCTGTTCCCGGTCAGCTCTGACGATTACGAAAACTTCCGCGATGCGCTCGGAAAGCTGAGCCTCAACGATGCTTCCCTGTTCTATGAGCCAGAAAGCTCAACGGCGCTGGGCTTCGGCTTCCGCTGTGGCTTCCTCGGTCTGCTGCACATGGAGATCATTCAGGAACGTCTGGAGCGTGAATACGATCTGGATCTGATCACCACCGCCCCGACGGTTGTCTACGAAGTAGAAACCACGTCGAAAGAGGTCATCTACGTCGACAGCCCTTCCAAGCTCCCGCCGCTGAATAATATTCAGGAACTGCGCGAGCCTATCGCAGAGTGTCACATGCTGCTGCCGCAGGAGTTCCTCGGTAACGTGATCACCCTGTGTATTGAGAAGCGTGGCGTGCAGACCAACATGGTGTACCACGGTAACCAGGTGGCGCTGACCTATGAAATTCCGATGGCGGAAGTGGTGCTCGACTTCTTCGACCGTCTGAAGTCTACCTCCCGTGGCTATGCGTCACTGGACTACAACTTCAAACGCTTCCAGGCCTCGAACATGGTTCGCGTAGACGTGCTGATCAACGGCGAGCGTGTTGATGCCCTGGCGCTGATCACCCACAACGATAACGCACCGTACCGTGGTCGTGAGCTGGTTGAGAAGATGAAAGAGCTGATCCCGCGTCAGCAGTTTGACATTGCGATTCAGGCGGCCATTGGTAACCACATCATTGCCCGTTCAACCGTGAAGCAGCTGCGTAAAAACGTTCTGGCTAAGTGCTACGGCGGCGACGTCAGCCGTAAGAAAAAGCTGTTGCAGAAGCAGAAAGAAGGTAAGAAGCGTATGAAGCAGGTCGGTAACGTTGAGCTGCCGCAGGAAGCATTCCTTGCCATCCTTCATGTTGGTAAAGACGGAAACGGTAAATAACCTTAAGGAGTTGGCATGGCGAACATGTTTGCCCTGATCCTGGTCATCGCTACCCTGGTAACAGGTCTGTTATGGTGCCTGGATAAGTTTATCTTCGCCCCAAAACGCCGTGAACGTCAGGCTGCCGCGCAGGCAGCCACGGGCGATACGCTGGACGCGAAAACCCTGAAAAAAGTCGGCCCAAAACCGGGCTGGCTGGAAACAGGGGCATCGGTCTTCCCGGTGCTGGCGATTGTGCTGGTGGTGCGTTCATTTATCTATGAACCGTTCCAGATCCCGTCAGGATCGATGATGCCAACGCTGCTGATCGGTGATTTCATTCTGGTTGAGAAGTTTGCCTATGGCATCAAAGATCCGATCTACCAGAAAACGCTGATCGAAACGGGTCATCCGAAACGTGGCGACATCGTGGTGTTTAAATATCCGGAAGATCCACGGCTGGATTATATTAAACGCGCGGTAGGTCTGCCGGGCGATAAAGTAACCTACGATCCGATAGCGAAGGAAGTGAGGATTCAGCCAGGCTGTAGCTCTGGAACTGCATGTGAAAATGCGCTGCCAGTCACTTACTCCAACGTTGAGCCAGGTGATTTTGTGCAGACCTTCGCCCGCCGTAATGGCGGTGAAGCGACCAGCGGATTCTTCCAGGTGCCAAAAGGTGAAACCAAAGAGAACGGTATTCGTCTGGTTGAACGCAAAGAGACGCTGGGCGATGTCACTCACCGCATTCTGACCGTGCCAATTGCACAGGATCAACTGGCAATGTACTACCAGCAGCCAGGCCAGCAGCTGGCGACCTGGATTGTGCCGCCGGGACACTACTTCATGATGGGTGATAACCGCGATAACTCCGCGGACAGCCGTTACTGGGGCTTTGTGCCGGAAGCGAATCTGGTCGGTAAAGCAACCGCTATCTGGATGAGTTTCGAGAAGCAGGAAGGCGAGTGGCCGACCGGCGTTCGCCTGAATCGTATTGGCGGAATTCATTAATTTTCGTCAAAAATAACACGTAGCGGCTTTTATTCGCCGCTACGTGAATTATTTCAGCGATAAATCTCTTTGAACTAACGACATCCCCTGTCGTTGCGTATAGAATATTCCCCCGAAGTTTAAGGTTGGCCCTGCAAGGGTGCCACGGCACACGAAACCGCGTTGGTTTTCTCAGGTCGGTTTCGTGTGCTGCATTTTTGACGCATTCATTTATTGGTATCGCATGAACCCCATCGTAATTAATCGGCTTCAACGGAAGCTGGGCTACACTTTTCATCATCAGGAGTTGTTGCAACAGGCATTAACCCATCGCAGTGCCAGCAGCAAACATAATGAGCGTCTCGAGTTTTTAGGCGACTCTATTTTAAGTTTCGTGATTGCAAATGCGCTTTATCATCGTTTTCCGCGTGTGGACGAAGGTGATATGAGCCGCATGCGTGCCACGCTGGTGCGCGGCAACACCCTCGCTGAAATCGCACGCGAGTTTGAGCTGGGTGAGTGTCTGCGTCTGGGGCCGGGTGAGCTGAAAAGTGGTGGGTTCCGTCGTGAATCCATTCTTGCCGATACGGTCGAGGCTTTAATCGGTGGCGTGTTCCTGGACAGCGATATCCAGACCGTAGAAAAGATGATCCTGAACTGGTATCAGACCCGTCTGGACGAAATCAGCCCGGGCGATAAACAAAAAGATCCGAAAACGCGTCTGCAAGAATATTTGCAGGGTCGTCACCTCCCGCTGCCATCCTATCTGGTGGTGCAGGTACGTGGCGAAGCGCACGATCAGGAATTTACCATCCATTGCCAGGTCAGTGGCCTGAGTGAACCGGTGGTCGGCACGGGTTCAAGCCGTCGTAAGGCTGAACAGGCTGCCGCCGAACAGGCGTTAAAAATGCTGGAGCTGGAATGAGCGAAGAAAAAACGTATTGCGGATTTATTGCCATCGTCGGACGTCCGAACGTTGGTAAATCCACCCTGTTGAATAATCTGCTTGGACAGAAGATTTCCATTACCTCGCGTAAGGCGCAGACCACGCGTCACCGCATCGTCGGTATCCATACTGAAGGCGCTTATCAGGCGATCTACGTCGATACCCCGGGCCTGCACATGGAAGAGAAGCGTGCCATCAACCGTCTGATGAACAAGGCGGCGAGCAGCTCCATTGGCGATGTAGAGCTGGTGATTTTCGTTGTGGAAGGCACCCGCTGGACGCCGGACGACGAAATGGTCCTGAACAAGCTGCGTGACGGCAAAACGCCGGTGATCCTCGCGGTCAATAAAGTGGACAACGTGCAGGAAAAAGCCGATCTGCTGCCGCATCTGCAATGGCTGGGCAGCCAGATGAACTTCCTGGACATAGTCCCGCTGTCTGCGGAAACGGGTCTGAACGTCGATACCATCGCGGGTATCGTGCGTAAACATCTGCCGGAAGCGACTCATCACTTCCCGGAAGACTACATCACCGATCGCTCTCAGCGTTTTATGGCGTCTGAAATCATCCGTGAGAAGCTGATGCGTTTCCTGGGCGCTGAACTGCCGTACTCTGTGACGGTGGAGATCGAGCGTTTCCAGAGCAACGAGCGTGGCGGCTACGATATTAACGGTCTGATCCTCGTTGAGCGAGAAGGGCAGAAGAAGATGGTGATCGGCAATAAAGGTGCCAAGATCAAAACTATCGGAATCGAAGCCCGTAAAGACATGATGGACATGTTTGAAGCACCGGTTCACCTGGAACTGTGGGTGAAAGTGAAATCTGGCTGGGCCGATGATGAGCGTGCGCTGCGCAGCCTCGGTTACGGCGAAGATCAGTAACCTAAGACGACGAGCATATGGATGGATGGCAGCGCGCCTTTGTCCTGCATAGTCGTCCCTGGAGCGAAACCAGCCTGATGCTGGACGTCTTCACGGAAGAGTCCGGTCGCGTGCGCCTTGTTGCCAAAGGCGCACGTTCCAGACGTTCTAATCTGAAAGGTGCCTTGCAGCCTTTCACCCCGCTGCTGGTCCGCTTTGGCGGGCGAGGGGAAGTCAAAACCCTGCGCAGTGCTGAAGCCGTCTCCCTGGCGCTTCCTCTTTCTGGTATCACGCTCTACAGCGGTTTGTATGTCAACGAACTCATTTCACGGGTTCTTGAACATGAGACCCGCTTCTCTGAACTTTTCTTTGATTACCTGCACTGTATTCAGGCACTTGCTGGCGCAACCGGCACCCCTGAGCCTGTGCTGCGTCGTTTCGAACTGGCGCTGCTCGGGCACCTTGGTTACGGCGTTGATTTTCTGCACTGTGCAGGAAGCGGAGACGAGGTAGAAGACACCATGACCTATCGCTATCGTGAGGAAAAGGGCTTTATTGCCAGTGTCGTCGTCGATAACAGCACTTTTACCGGGCGCCAGCTCAGAGCACTGTATGAACGCGAGTTCCCGGACGCCGACACCCTGCGTGCGGCAAAACGCTTTACCCGAATCGCGCTCAAGCCGTATCTTGGGGGCAAACCTTTAAAGAGCCGCGAATTATTCAGGCAGTTTATGCCGAAACGCTAATGTTTTACCCCTCACCCCAGCCCTCTCCCGGAGGGAGAGGGAGAAGGTAAATGACCAAAAATACCGAGGATTGTCATGGCTGAATTACTGTTAGGCGTCAATATCGATCACATCGCCACGTTACGTAATGCACGCGGTACCGCGTATCCCGATCCGGTTCAGGCGGCATTTATCGCTGAGCAGGCTGGCGCCGACGGCATTACCGTCCACCTGCGTGAAGATCGTCGCCACATCACTGACCGCGACGTGCGCATCCTGCGTCAGACGCTGGATACCCGCATGAACCTCGAGATGGCGGTGACAGAAGAGATGCTGGCGATTGCCTGCGAGACCAAACCGCATTTCTGCTGCCTGGTGCCGGAAAAGCGTCAGGAAGTGACCACCGAAGGCGGTCTCGATGTGGCCGGGCAGCTCGACAAAATGCGCGATGCCTGCAAACGCCTGGCGGATGCCGGTATCCTGGTATCTTTATTTATCGACGCTGATTTCACCCAGATTAAAGCCGCTGCCGACGTGGGTGCGCCGTATATTGAAATTCACACCGGCTGCTATGCCGATGCCGAAAACGACGCAGCGCAGGCGAAAGAGCTGGAGCGAATCGCCAAAGCGGCAACCTACGCCGCGAGCCTGGGACTGAAGGTGAACGCCGGTCACGGCCTGACCTATCACAACGTCAAAGCCATTGCTGCCCTGCCGGAAATGCATGAGCTGAACATTGGCCACGCCATTATTGGTCGTGCGGTGATGAGTGGCCTGAAAGAGGCGGTGTCCGAGATGAAGCGCCTGATGCTGGAAGCGCGTCAGTAATGGCTATTCTGGGCTTAGGCACCGACATCGTCGAAATAGCCCGCATTGAAGCGGTGATCGCCCGCAGCGGCGATCGCCTCGCAAGACGCGTGCTGAGCGATAACGAATGGGCTATCTGGGAGGCGCATCAACAGCCGGTGCGCTTTCTGGCAAAGCGCTTCGCGGTAAAAGAGGCGGCGGCGAAAGCGTTCGGCACGGGCATTCGTAACGGCCTGGCGTTCAACCAGTTTGAAGTGTTTAACGATGAGCTGGGTAAGCCACGTCTGCGCTTATGGGGCGAGGCGCTTAAGCTGGCGGAAAAGCTGGGCGTGGCGCACATGCACGTAACGCTTGCAGATGAACGCCACTATGCCTGTGCGACGGTGATTATTGAGAGTTAAATTTTGTCCGCATGGTGCATCAGGACAAACTTATCCCACAACTGTTCTTCATTCTCGACGTGTGCCGGATCTTTTAAGATCGTATTGGGAATTGGGCACACCTTCTGGCAGGTCGGCGTTTCATAGTGGCCGATGCATTCGGTGCAGCGGTCGCTGTTAATCTCATAAATGCTGTCGCCCATCGAAATCGCCTGGTTCGGGCATTCGGGTTCGCACATATCGCAGTTGATGCATTTTTTGGTGATTAACAGCGCCATCAGGAAATTCTCAGAAACATCACAAACAGGGCGGGCATTATACGCTCATTCGTTGTTCAAACCAGTTTTTTTACCAGCTCTTCGCTGTGACGAATACGCTCTGGCGCACGCTCCAGATCCTGCTGAACCAGCGCCATAAACAGCAGGTCCGTCAGCATCATCTGCGCACTCGTCGACGAAATCGCCGCGCTGCGAGTGGCCTGTTCCTCGGCAATGGTATACAGGCAGCGGGTTGCCCGTTGCTGGAGCGCATTCGGGCTAAATCCGGTAATCGCCAGAATTTTTCCCCCTACGCGCAGGGCTTCGTCGGTGGCCATATTAATTTCACGTCGCTCGCCGGAATAGGAGATGGCCAGCAGTAAATCGTCAGGATCCATGGCCTGCACGGTCGCCAGCAGCGCGTGCATATCCTGTTCAACGATGGCGTTATAGCCGATTTTTGTCAGCTTCCAGCCAAAGTTACGCGCAACCAGTCCGGAGGCGCCGATCCCGGTCAACACAATACGCCGCGCGTCGCGAAGCATGGCTACGCTTTCCAGCAGCTTCTCTTCCGTGTTTACATCCAGCGTGGCATGCATTGCCGCCACGTTCTCCTTGATCAGCTTTTCGCCCACCAGACGCATCGGATCGTCGCCACGGATCTGGTTATGCACCGGCATTGACTGCGGATTCGGGTTGCTCACCAGTGCTTCACTGATCGCCAGCTTTAGCGCCGGAAAGCCCTTATAGCCTATTTTCTGGGCGAATTTCACCACGCTCGACTGGCTCACCCCGGCTTCGCCTGCCAGCTGCTGGGAGCTGAGGTGTCGCGCGCGATCGGGCTGAGAAAGTAAAAAATCCGCCAGCTTTTTATCACTCTGGGCAAACCCTGCGTAGCGCTGACGAATACGAATTAAACAGTTCATACGGTCTCCTGGCGAAAATGTGATTACCCGCGCAAATACGAATTTTGCTCGCCTGAATGAATTTTATATTCCATTATAGTGCGTTTATTATGAATTAAAAATTCCAGAGGTAAATAACATGAATCTTGGCTCTCTTGTTTCTGAAACGCGTAACCCGCAAACCATGGATCTTGATGCACTGTCCACGCTGGAGCTGGTAAACCGCTTTAATCAACAGGATACCCTCGTCGCGCTGGCAGTCAAAGAGACATTGCCTGAGGTAGCAAAAGCCGTAGACGCCGCTGCCGACGCTCTGAAAGCAGGAGGACGCATTATTTATATGGGAGCGGGAACCAGTGGGCGCCTCGGTGTGCTGGATGCCTCAGAATGTCCGCCGACTTTTGGCGTTCCGCACGGGCTGGTCGTTGGCCTGATTGCCGGTGGCCCCGGCGCGCTGCTGAAAGCGGTAGAAGGGGCAGAAGACAATAAACAGCTTGGGGAAGATGATCTCAGGGCGCTGAACCTGACCGCGCAGGATCTGGTGGTCGGGCTGGCGGCTTCTGGTCGTACGCCGTACGTCATTGGTGGACTGGAATATGCCAGACAGACCGGGTGCACCACAGTGGCCATCTCCTGTAACCCGGGCTCGCCGATTGCGCAGGTGGCCGCCATTGCCATCTCTCCGGTCGTCGGGCCGGAAGCGCTCACCGGCTCCACACGGCTGAAGTCGGGTACCGCGCAGAAGCTGGTGCTCAATATGATCTCCACCGGCGCGATGGTGAAATTTGGCAAGGTCTACCAAAACCTGATGGTGGATATGCAGGCCACTAACATCAAGCTGGTGGACAGAGCGTGTCGCATGGTGATGGAAGCGACAGGCGCCAGTCGTGAAGAGGCGGAAAAGGTGCTTCAGCAGACCGATCACGATGTAAAACCCGCCATTCTGATGATATTAACCGGGCTGGATGCAGCCGCGGCCAGAGCCAGACTCGAAGCCCATCACGGGTTTTTACGGGCGGCATTAGAACACCAATAAGAGGCGTGTATGGACAAAACAGCAGCGCTCGCCAGCGACATCCTGCTCGGGATCGGTGGGGAAAAAAATATTCAGCGTCTTGAGAACTGTATGACGCGTGTTCGCGTCGAGGTGCATAACGACGAACAGCTTGATTTGACGCGCCTTAAGCAGCTTCCCGGCGTGAGCGGGTACGTTAAGCAGGGGCAACAGCACCAGTTGATTGTCGGTCCGGGCAAAGCGGCGCAGGTGGTAGATGCCATGCGCGCCCTGATGACGGGCGGTGAAACGGCTCCCGCCTTTGACGATGCGGAACGCACCAAAGCGCAGGCGAAAGCCAAATACAAAGCCCCTATGAGCGATGCGCTGCGCCAACTGGCTAACGTCTTTATTCCGCTGATCCCGGCGTTTATCGCGTCGGGGCTGATCACCGGGATTATCAATATTCTTAAGCGTCCGGATATTGTCGGGGATTTTGCCACGCAGTATCCGAACCTGCTGGGTATTCTGGCGATTTTCGGCAGCGCGGTGTTTGCCATCATGAACATTCTGGTGGGGGTGAACACGGCCAAAGTGTTTGGCGGCTCGCTGGCGATGGGCGGCGTTATGGCGGGTATCCTCTCCAGCCCGCAGCTGGCGCAGATTACGCTGTTTGGCGAGGCGCTTCAGCCTGGCCGCGGCGGGGTGATTGCCGTGCTGCTGGTGGTCATTCTGATGTGCTGGATCGAGAAAAAGCTGCGCGCGGTGCTACCAGGCTCGATTGAGCTGATCCTCAACCCGCTGCTGACCACATTGATTACCGGGAGCGTGGCGATTGTGGCGCTGCAACCGTTAGGCGGCGCCATCTCTGAAGCCATCGCCCACGGCGCGTCTCTGGCTATCGATCGCGGTGGGTTATTGGTGGGGGCTGTGCTGTCCGGAACCTTCCTGCCGTTAGTGCTGACCGGTCTGCATCAGGGGCTAGTGCCGATTCACGTCGAACTGGTACAGGCGCACGGCTATAACGCCCTGCTGCCGATCCTGTCGATGGCGGGCGTTGGGCAGGTCGGCGCGGCCATCGCGGTGCTGATGAAAACCCGCAACGCACGTCTGAAAAAGGTCATTAAAGGGGCGTTGCCGGTCGGGTTGCTCGGTATCGGCGAGCCGCTGATTTTCGGCGTTACGCTGCCGCTGGGCAAGCCGTTCCTGGCCGCCTGTCTCGGTGGCGCGGTGGGCGGGGCGTTGATTAGCTACTGGAAAGTGGCGACCGTTATCACCTTCGGGATTTCCGGTTTACCGCTGGCATTAACCATCGTGACCGGAAAAGTGATGCTCTATCTGTTAGGCTATCTGGTAGCGGTGATCGCCGGGTTCCTGTTTACCTGGCTATTAGGATTCAACGACCCAGAGGAGTAAGGTTTGGCAAATCACGAGCGTCGCGTTGTCTTTTTTGATCTGGATGGAACGCTGCATCAGCAGGATATGTTCGGCACCTTTATGCGCTATCTGCTGCGGCGCCAGCCCCTTAACGCGTTGCTGGTATTGCCCCTGTTACCCGTTATTGGCATCGCGCTACTGGTGAAAGGCCGTTCAGCGCGCTGGCCGATGAGCCTGCTGCTCTGGGGATGCACGTTTGGTCATAGCGAAGCGCGTCTTAAGCAGCTTGAACAGGATTTTGCCCACTGGTTTCGCGGGCACGTCGCCGCGTTTCCCGTGGTCCAGGCGCGCCTGACCAGCTATCTCGACGCCAACGATGCCGATATCTGGCTGATTACCGGCTCCCCGCAGACGCTGGTGGAGCAGGTCTATTTTGATACGCCCTGGCTGCCGCGCGTAAACCTTATCGCCACGCAGATCGCGCGCGGCTACGGCGGCTGGGTGCTTACCCTGCGCTGCCTCGGACATGAAAAAGTGGTGCAGCTGGAGAAACGCATCGGTACGCCGCTGCGTCTGTACAGCGGCTACAGCGACAGCAAGCAGGACAACCCGCTGCTCTATTTTTGCCAGCACCGCTGGCGCGTCACGCCTCTGGGCGAACTTCAGCAACTCGAATAGTCTTATCTGTACCGGCTGTGTATAATGCCGCCCGCTTTTCGACTGGAGTATCAGCCCTTGTCCAACCCTGAACACAATCATGAATACTGGATGCGCCACGCGCTGGCGCTGGCTCAGCGCGCCTGGGAAGAGGGCGAAGTTCCCGTGGGCGCGGTGCTGGTCCATAACAATCAGGTAATTGGTGAAGGGTGGAACCGTCCGATTGGCCGTCACGATCCTACCGCGCATGCTGAAATTATGGCGCTGCGTCAGGGCGGGCTGGTGCTGCAAAACTATCGTCTGCTTGATACCACCCTGTACGTCACCCTTGAACCGTGCGTGATGTGCTCCGGGGCGATGGTGCATAGCCGAATCGGTACGCTGGTGTTTGGCGCGCGGGATGAAAAAACGGGCGCTGCTGGTTCACTGATGGACGTGCTTGGGCATCCGGGGATGAACCACCAGGTGAAAACTATCGGCGGGGTACTTGCACCAGAATGTTCGGGTCTGTTAAGTGACTTTTTTCGAATGCGTCGGCTGCAGAAAAAGCAACAAAAGGCAGAATTGAAACCGCAGGGTGATTAAGCTCGTCCGGTGCGACCACCGGATAGCTTTCAGCCAGCTGTTGCGCCTCGGCAGCCTCTTTTTCTTTCTCCAGCAGATATCCCACCAGGCTTATCTGATACTTACGAATATTTTCCACGTAGGCATACGCTTCATGCCCGCGCGCATAGCCGTACGTCAGCTTCTGGTACCACTGTTTCTGGCTAAGCAGCGGCAGGCGCTGTTTTACATCTGACCAGCTGTCCGGGTTACCTTTGGTTTTTGCCGTCAGCGTCCGCGCGTCGAGCATATGGGCATAACCCATGTTATAGGCGGCCAGCGCAAACCAGATCCGCTCCCCTTCAGGGACCGTCTCCGGCACTTTCGCCATCATATCCTGTAAATATTGCGCGCCGCCGCTGATGCTCTGTTCCGCATCGGTTCGATCGCTAATGCCGAGGCTCTGCGCGGTATTTTTGGTCAGCATCATCAACCCGCGCACGCCCGTGGGGGAGGTGGCCTGAGCATCCCAGTGCGATTCCTGGTAGGAAATTGCCGCCAGTAACTTCCAGTCAATCTCCTGAGCGTACTTCTCGAACAGCGGTTGTAGGTCCGGCAGCACGCTATCCACCGCGCGCAGGAAGGAGCGGGTGTCAACGTAATCAAAATCGTCACCGTGACCGAGATATTTCTCTTCCAGACGCGCCAGGGTGCCGTCTTCATTGATGGAATTAAAGAAATCGAGCATAGCCGCAGAGACGGTTTGATCGTCGTCTAACTGGGTAAACCAGGTTACCGGCTGTTCATCGGTCACATCCAGCGCCACGGCGATTTCAGGATGAACGCGCTGGAAAAGGCTGATCGCCACCGAATCAGCAATGGTATAGGCCAGCTTTTTATCTTTTACCTGCTCCAGCAATTCGGTAGTGCCGAGTTTAGGATCGACCGTCCAGCTGAGGTTCGGGTATTTTTTCTCTTTCAACGCCCGCAGATCGTCAATCACCACATGGCCCGGCGCAATGGTCAATTGCTGGTCGGTCATGTCGGCCAGTGAGCGCGGGCGCAAGCTACCCACACGATAAACCACCTGCTGCGACACAGAGTAATAGGTCGGGCCCGGCTGATAATTTTTGCTGCGTTCGCTGTTGTACACCAGACCTGCGGCGAGAATATCGGCACGGTCATGGTCTAAATCATCAAACAGCTGGTTGATGTTCTGCCGCACGGTGACTTTCAGCTTCACGCCCAGATAGTCCGCAAACAGCTGTGCCAGTTCGTAATCAAGACCAATGGTTTTACCGTTGATATCGTCGTATATAAGCGGAGAGGAGAGGGTACTGACGCGCAACTCCCCCCGCTCCTGAATGGCGGCGATACGGTTTTCGGCTTTGCCGAACCAGGGGATAGACGGCCAGAGGGCCACTGCCAGCAGCAACGTAACAATGCCGATGAGCAGATAATTAATCTTTAATTTTTTCAATTAGTTAATTCTCTGCGACGCCGGTTGCCTCAGTGTGCTGTAGTCATGTTAAGAGTAGAGTTTGCCATTGATTGAGCGGCATTTTGCGCAAAGTAGCGCCAGTTGGCAACCAATTAGAGAGACAGGTCACATCTATTGTTAAACAAAAAGGATGATTTTATTTCGACGCAAACGGTTTCGTCAGCGCTCAGGATTCTCTATAATGACGCCCGTTTTCCCCCCTTGCGCACACTGTAAGCGCCCCGGCGCTTCGAAGACGAGAGACTTATGATGGAAATTCTGCGTGGTTCGCCTGCACTGTCTGCCTTCCGTATTAACAAACTGCTGGCACGTTTTCAGGCGGCCGACCTTCCGGTAAGCAATATTTACGCTGAGTATGTCCATTTTGCTGACCTGAATGCCCCCCTGAATGCAGAGGAGCGCGTACAGCTGGAACGTCTGCTTAAATATGGCCCAAGCCTGAGCAGCCATACGCCGACCGGCAAATTAATCCTCGCCACGCCACGTCCTGGCACCATCTCCCCCTGGTCTTCCAAAGCAACTGACATCGCTCACAACTGCGGCCTGAGCCAGATTAACCGTCTGGAGCGCGGCGTGGCGTACTATGTGGAAGCGTCAACCCTGAGCGACGCGCAGTGGCAGGCCGTCACAGCGGAGCTGCACGACCGCATGATGGAGAGCGTGTTTGACTCTCTGGATGATGCGCAGAAACTGTTCTCCCACCATCAGCCTGCGCCGGTACAGAGCGTGGATCTGCTGGGGCAGGGGCGTCAGGCGCTGATCGACGCAAACCTGCGTCTTGGTCTGGCGCTCGCAGAAGATGAAATCGACTACCTTCAGGATGCATTCGTTAAGCTGAATCGCAACCCGAACGACATCGAACTGTATATGTTCGCGCAGGCCAACTCCGAGCACTGCCGCCACAAAATTTTCAACGCCGACTGGATTATCGACGGCGAACAGCAGCCGAAGTCGCTGTTCAAAATGATCAAAAACACCATGGAGCAAACCCCTGACTACGTGCTGTCTGCTTATAAAGACAACGCCGCGGTGATGGAAGGTTCCGAGGTGGGCCGCTTCTTCGCCGACCGCGAAGCAGGGCGCTATGACTTCCACCAGGAGCCTGCGCATATCCTGATGAAAGTGGAAACCCACAACCACCCGACGGCCATCTCTCCGTGGCCGGGTGCGGCGACCGGCTCCGGCGGTGAAATCCGTGACGAAGGTGCGACCGGTCGCGGCGCGAAACCAAAAGCGGGTCTGGTCGGTTTCTCCGTTTCCAACCTGCGTATCCCGGGCTTTGAACAGCCGTGGGAAGAAGATTTCGGCAAGCCAGAGCGCATTGTGACCGCGCTGGATATCATGACCGAAGGCCCGCTGGGCGGCGCGGCGTTCAACAATGAATTTGGTCGTCCGGCGCTGAACGGTTACTTCCGTACCTACGAAGAGAAAGTGGACAGCCACAACGGCGAAGAGCTGCGCGGCTACCACAAACCAATTATGCTGGCGGGCGGGATCGGCAACATTCGCGCCGATCACGTGCAAAAAGGTGAGATCGTCGTGGGCGCGAAGCTGATCGTGCTCGGCGGCCCGGCCATGAACATTGGTCTGGGCGGTGGTGCAGCCTCGTCTATGGCTTCCGGCCAGTCTGATGCGGATCTCGACTTCGCGTCCGTGCAGCGCGACAACCCGGAAATGGAGCGCCGCTGTCAGGAAGTGATCGACCGCTGCTGGCAGCTCGGCGATGCCAACCCGATTCTGTTTATCCACGACGTGGGCGCGGGTGGGCTCTCTAACGCCATGCCTGAGCTGGTGAGCGACGGCGGTCGCGGCGGGCGCTTCAACCTGCGCGATATCCTGAGCGATGAGCCAGGCATGAGCCCGCTGGAAATCTGGTGTAACGAATCCCAGGAGCGCTACGTGCTGGCGGTTGCTGCCGATCAGCTGCCGCTGTTTGACGAGCTGTGCCGCCGCGAGCGCGCGCCGTATGCCGTCATCGGTGAAGCGACCGAAGAGCAGCACCTGACTCTCAGTGATACCCATTTCGACAACCAGCCGATCGATCTGCCGCTCGACGTGCTTCTCGGCAAAACGCCGAAGATGACCCGCGACGTTACAACCCGCAAAGCGGCGGGTAAAGCGCTGGATCGTCAGGGCATTATTGTGGCGGAAGCGGTTAACCGCGTGCTGCACCTGCCTGCGGTGGCGGAGAAAACCTTCCTGGTCACCATCGGCGACCGTACCGTGACCGGTATGGTGTCACGCGATCAGATGGTCGGCCCGTGGCAGATCCCGGTCGCTAACTGCGCCGTGACCACCGCGAGCCTCGACAGCTACTACGGCGAAGCGATGGCGCTGGGTGAACGCACCCCGGTGGCTCTGCTGGACTTCGCCGCTTCTGCCCGTCTGGCGGTCGGTGAAGCGCTGACCAATATCGCCGCGACGCAGATTGGCGACATCAAACGCATCAAACTTTCCGCGAACTGGATGGCCGCTGCCGGTCACCCTGGCGAAGACGCGGGCCTGTACGAAGCGGTAAAAGCGGTGGGTGAAGAGCTGTGTCCTGCGCTCGGCCTGACCATTCCGGTGGGTAAAGACTCCATGTCGATGAAAACCCGCTGGCAGGAAGGCAGCGAGCAGCGCGAGATGACTTCGCCGCTGTCGCTGGTGATCACAGCGTTTGCGCGCGTGGAAGACGTGCGTCATACCGTTACGCCGCAGCTTTCCACTGAAGATAACGCCCTGCTGCTGATTGACCTCGGTAAAGGCCATAACGCGCTGGGTGCCACCGCGCTGGCACAGGTTTACCGCCAGCTCGGCGAAAAGCCAGCCGACGTGCGCGACGTCGCTCAGCTGAAAGGCTTCTACGACGCAATTCAGGCGCTGGTGGCGCAGCGTAAGCTGCTGGCCTACCACGACCGTTCCGATGGCGGCCTGCTGGTGACGCTGGCAGAGATGGCCTTCACCGGCCACTGCGGCGTTGAAGCAAACATTGCAACGCTTGGCGAAGACCGCCTGGCGGCGCTGTTTAACGAAGAGCTTGGCGCGGTCATTCAGGTACGCGCCGCAGATCGCGACGCGGTGGAAGCGATTCTGGCGCAGCACGGTCTTGCAGACTGCGTGCACTATCTCGGTAAAGCGGTGCAGGGCGACCGCTTCGTGATTGAAGCCGACGGCCACCCGGTGTTCAGCGAAAGCCGCACCACGTTGCGTATGTGGTGGGCGGAAACCACCTGGCAGATGCAGCGCCTGCGTGACAACCCGGAATGTGCCGATCAGGAGCATAACGCGAAGGCGAACGACAACGATCCTGGCCTGAACGTGAAGCTCACCTTCGACATCAACGAAGACATTGCCGCGCCGTACATTGCGACCGGTGCGCGTCCGAAAGTGGCCGTGCTGCGCGAACAGGGCGTTAACTCCCACGTTGAGATGGCGGCCGCCTTCCACCGCGCGGGCTTTGACGCCATCGACGTCCACATGAGCGACCTGCTGGCCGGGCGTACCGGGCTGGATGATTTCCAGGCGCTGGTTGCCTGCGGGGGGTTCTCCTACGGTGACGTGCTGGGTGCGGGCGAGGGCTGGGCGAAGTCCATCCTGTTCAACAGCCGCGTGCGTGACGAGTTCGAAACCTTCTTCCATCGTCCGCAGACGCTGGCGCTGGGCGTGTGTAACGGCTGTCAGATGATGTCTAACCTGCGCGAGCTGATCCCGGGCAGCGAAGCCTGGCCGCGCTTTGTGCGTAACCAGTCTGACCGCTTTGAAGCGCGCTTCAGCCTGGTAGAAGTAACCCAAAGCCCGTCTCTGCTGTTGCAGGGGATGGTCGGTTCGCAGATGCCAATCGCGGTTTCGCACGGTGAAGGTCAGGTTGAAGTCCGTGATGCGGCGCACCTGGCTCAGCTTGAAAGCAAAGGACTGGTGGCGCTGCGCTTTGTTGATAACTTTGGCAAGGTCACCGAAACCTATCCGGCTAACCCGAACGGTTCGGCAAATGGCATTACCGCGGTCACCAGCGAAAGCGGTCGGGTGACGATTATGATGCCGCACCCGGAGCGTGTCTTCCGTACCGTGAGCAACTCCTGGCACCCGGAAAACTGGGGCGAGGACAGCCCGTGGATGCGCATTTTCCGCAACGCACGTAAACAACTAGGTTAAGTTTCTACGCCCTGACTGTAGGCCCGGTAAGCGCGAGCGCCACCGGGCTTTTTTGTCTCTGTCGCAAAAACGCGACAACTCTCTGGTCTGAGTGTCTCCAAAAGGAGACATTTAACCTGTTGATTTATATGCGGCAGGACAGGTTCCCGTTAAGGTGTTGCTTAATAGCGACACTTAGCCTGAAAATCATTCACGTAACAATCAATACGTTTTGATAATAAAAATATTACTAATCATAAGGATAGCGTTAATTTTTGCAATCTGGCACGCGTGTTGCATAATAGTAACCAGTGGCTCATTCACCTTCTTATGTCAGCCCCTTCGGGACGTGCTACATAAACTTCGAATGACGCACAAAAAGGTGCCTGCCGTCCAACTACTGATTATTGCAATGCTTTATCAGGCCAGGGCGAAACGTCGAGTTAGGCACCGCCTTATTCCATGACAAAGCCGGGTTTTTACCCGGCTTTGTTGTATCTGAAGGGCAGACTCAGTTACGCTCTCCTCAAACCCGGATGAAGAGAGTAATGTGTTGAAACGCTGGCCCGCTTTCCCTCGCTCCCTGCGACAGCTCGTTATGATGGCCTTCCTGCTGATCCTGCTACCTTTGCTGGTTCTGGCCTGGCAGGCCTGGCAAAGCCTGAACGCGTTAAGTGCACAGGCGGCCCTGACTAACCGCACCACGCTTATTGATGCTCGCCGTAGCGAGGCGATGACCAACGCCGCGCTTGAGATGGAGCGTAGCTATCGCCAGTACTGCGTGCTTGATGATCGCACGCTGGAGAGGGTCTATCAGAACCAGCGTAAACGCTACAGCGAAATGCTGGACGCCCACGCCGGGGTGCTGCCAGATGACAAACTCTATCAGGCGCTGCGTCAGGATCTGAACGATCTGGCGCAGCTCCAGTGCAAAAACAGCGGTCCTGATGCCGCCGCCGCCGCCCGACTTGAAGCCTTCGCGAACGCCAATACGGAGATGGTTCAGTCCACCCGTACGGTTATCTTTTCCCGTGGTCAGCAGCTCCAGCAGGAGATTGCCGAGCGCGGCCAGTTCTTCGGCTGGCAGGCGCTGGTGCTGTTCCTCGTCAGCCTGGGGCTGGTGCTGCTCTTTACCCGCATGATCATCGGCCCCGTGAAGGGGATCCAGCGGATGATTAACCGCCTGGGGGAGGGTAAATCTCTCGGGGATACGGTCGTTTTTAAAGGCCCGCGCGAGCTGCGCTCGGTCGGTCAACGCATCATCTGGCTTTCAGAGCGCCTGGCGTGGCTGGAATCGCAGCGCCACCAGTTCCTGCGCCATATCTCACACGAACTCAAAACGCCGCTGGCCAGCATGCGTGAAGGTACGGAACTGCTGGCCGACGAAGTGGCGGGGCCGTTAACCCTTGAGCAAAAAGAGATCGTGGCGATTCTGGATGCCAGCAGCCGCAATTTACAAAAGCTTATTGAACAACTGCTGGACTATAACCGCAAGCTGGCGGATGGTGCTGTGGTGCTTGAAAGCGTTGAGATTGAACCGCTGGTGGACATGGTGATCTCCGCCCATAGCCTGCCAGCAAGAGCTAAAATGATGCATACCCAGGTGGAACTCAACGCGCCAGCCTGTCTTGCAGAACCGATGCTGTTAATGAGCGTACTGGATAATCTTTATTCCAATGCGGTGCACTATGGTACTGAATCCGGTACCATTTATATCAGAAGCAATAACAACGGTTCGCGGGTATTTATTGACGTAGCGAATACCGGAAGCCCGATTCCGGATGATGAAAAAACGATGATCTTTGAACCCTTCTTCCAGGGGAGTCATCAGCGAAAAGGTGCGGTAAAAGGAAGTGGTCTGGGGCTGAGTATTGCCCGCGACTGCATACGACGCATGCAGGGTGAGCTTAATATCGTGAGTGATGAACGCGCCGATGTCTGTTTTCGTATCGAACTGCCTCTTGAGCCGGAAAAATCAATGAAATGAATAACAACCTGGTGAGTATGTCACATGTCTTTTACCGCGCATTGCGCGCGGTGTTTTCCAGCAAAAATGTGCGCCTCAGCCTGCCCTGCTTACTGCTGGCAGGCTGTGTAACCCATGCACCGAAAAGTGCAATTAGCCACAAACAGGAAGATAAATGGCCGCAAAAACAGCTGGCTGATTTCCTTTCGACACGTTGCGATGATATCTGGAGCCTGTCGGGGCGTGATGTTGAATCCAATCCGCTGTTCTGGCTGCGCGGAATAGACTGCGCCCAGCGGCTGGCGCCCGCCGAGGCCCGTGCCCAGGCGGCGATGCTGGTGGACGATACCTGGCAGGACGCATTTAAACGCGGGATCGTGATGGCGGATGCCAGAATCACGCCTGTCGAACGCCGCGCCAACGTGACGCGGCTGGATACTTACGTGATCAATATTCCCCCGCAGGTGCGCCCGGTCTATCAGCTCTGGCGGGACGGACAAACCCTGCAATTACAGCTGTCTGAAGAGCGTTTCCGCTACAGCAAATTGCAGCAGTCAAGCGACAGCGAGCTTGATGCGCTTCGCCAGCAGCAGGAGTCGCTGCGCGAGCAGCTGGAAACCACCACCCGCAAGCTCGAAAATCTGACCGATATCGAAAGACAGCTCTCGACGCGTAAGCCGGCAGGCAGCTATCTGCCTGATGGGTCGAAAGGCAACTCTGCCACGACGCCAGACAGTGAGACGCCGAAACAAGAGGATGTGAAGCCATGACAAGCCGTAAACCTGCCCATCTGTTACTGGTGGATGACGATCCCGGGCTGTTAAAGCTGCTGGGGATGCGTCTGGTCAGCGAAGGCTACAGCGTGGTCACCGCTGAAAGCGGGCAGGAGGGGCTGAAAGTGCTCAGCCGTGAGAAAATCGATCTGGTGATCAGCGATTTGCGCATGGATGAAATGGATGGCCTGCAACTGTTCACGGAGATCCAGAAGCAGCAGCCCGGGATGCCGGTGATTATCCTCACCGCTCACGGATCTATTCCTGATGCGGTGGCAGCGACGCAGCAGGGGGTATTCAGCTTCCTCACCAAACCGGTGGATAAAGACGCCCTCTATAAAGCGATCGACAGCGCCCTTGAGCACGCGGCGCCATCCGGCGACGACGCCTGGCGTGAATCCATCGTGACGCGTAGCCCTGTAATGCTGCGCCTGCTGGAACAGGCGCGGATGGTGGCGCAATCCGACGTTAGCGTGCTGATCAACGGCCAGAGCGGGACCGGGAAAGAGATCCTGGCCCAGGCGATCCACAACGCCAGCCCGCGCAGTAAAAATGCCTTTATTGCCATCAACTGTGGCGCGTTGCCGGAGCAGCTGCTCGAATCAGAGCTCTTCGGCCATGCCCGCGGCGCCTTTACCGGCGCGGTGAGCAGCCGTGAAGGGCTGTTCCAGGCGGCTGAGGGCGGCACGCTGTTTCTTGATGAAATTGGCGATATGCCCGCGCCGCTGCAGGTCAAATTGCTGCGCGTGTTGCAGGAGCGGAAAGTACGTCCGCTCGGCAGCAACCGCGATATCGATATCAACGTGCGTATTATTTCCGCCACCCACCGTGATTTACCCAAGGTGATGGCGCGCAACGAGTTCCGCGAAGATCTCTACTATCGACTGAATGTCGTCAACCTGAAAATCCCGGCGCTGGCCGAGCGTGCGGAAGATATCCCGCTGCTGGCA
>NZ_JABMCU010000057.1:0-22563 GCF_013179605.1 Enterobacter sp. CM29
GCAAATCTTTAACGTGGGCAACACCCTGCCGCCGCTGGCCGTTCTGGCGCTGGCGATGGTGGTGATTGGCATCGGTGATAAACCGGCCATTATCGCCCTCTTTCTCGCTTCTTTGCTGCCAATTGTGCGTAACACCTATGCCGGGCTGTGCTCTGTTCCCGCGTCGTTGCTGGAAGCGGCAAACGGCATCGGCATGACCAAATGGCAGCGCCTGCATCAGGTCGAAATTCCTAACGCCTGGCCGGTGATGCTTTCCGGTATTCGCATTGCCACTGCGATTAACGTCGGTACCGCACCGCTGGCATTCCTGATTGGCGCCAGCAGCTACGGCGAGCTGATTTTCCCGGGGATCTATCTGAATGACTTCCCGACGCTGATCCTGGGCGCGGCGGCCACCGCCCTGTTCGCCCTGATTCTGGATACGCTGCTGGCGGCACTGGGTCGACTACTGAGCCCGCATCTCGCGCGATAATTATAACAAGGAGCTTCTATGAGACTGTTTTCCGGCCTGACGGCGCTGTGCGCCGCCGCGCTCTTCACCAGCCAGGCGCTCGCCGCGCCGCTGATCCTGGCAACAAAGAGCTTTACCGAGCAGCACATTCTCTCGGCCATGACCGTACAGTATCTGCAAAAGAAAGGATTTCAGGTGCAGCCGCAGACTAATATTGCGACGGTGATTTCCCGTAACGCGATGATTAACAAGCAGATTGATATGACCTGGGAGTACACCGGCACGTCGCTGATCATCTTCAACCATATCAACAAACGCATGTCGCCGCAGGAGTCATACGAGACGGTGAAACGCCTCGACGCAAAGCACGGTCTGGTGTGGCTTAAACCTGCCGATATGAACAATACCTATGCCTTTGCCATGCAGCGCAAGCGCGCCGAGGCTGAACATATCAATACCATGTCTGAGATGGTGGCAAAGATTGAGCAGATCCGTAAAACCGATCCAGATAACAACTGGCTGCTGGGCCTTGACCTGGAATTTGCCGGGCGTAGCGACGGGATGAAACCGTTGCAGGCGGCCTACAACATGGAGCTGGACCGCCCGCAGATCCGCCAGATGGATCCGGGGCTGGTCTATAACGCGGTGCGCGACGGGTTTGTCGATGCCGGGCTGATCTACACCACCGATGGGCGCGTGAAGGGCTTCGATCTTAAAGTGCTGGAAGACGATAAAGGCTTCTTCCCGAGTTACGCCGTGACGCCAGTTGTTCGAAAAGACACGCTGGAGGCTAACCCGGGGCTGGAGGAGGCGCTGAACACCCTCTCAGCCCAGCTCAACAACGACGTTATCACCGAACTGAATAAAAAGGTGGATATCGACCATCAGTCACCGCAGCAGGTCGCCCGTGATTTCCTGCGTAGCAAACAGTTGCTGTAGGAGGCGCTATGGAGACGATTCACTATATTCTCGACAACTGGGACTATCTCTTAACCCTGACGCTGCAACACCTCTGGCTGGTGGCACTCGCCGTGGGCATGGCGATTGTTATTGGCGTGCCGCTAGGTATTTTAATTGTCCGCCATAAATGGCTGGCAACGCCGGTGCTGGGGATTGCCACCATTGTGCTCACCATCCCGTCAATTGCGCTTTTCGGCCTGATGATCCCGCTCTTTTCGCTGATCGGTCAGGGCATTGGCGCCCTGCCCGCGATTACGGCGGTGTTCCTCTATTCACTGCTGCCGATTGTGCGCAACACCCACACGGCGCTCGACAGCCTGCCACCCGGCCTGCGCGAAGCGGGACGCGGCATCGGCATGACCTTCTGGCAGCGTCTGCGCTGGGTGGAGATCCCGATGGCGCTGCCGGTCATTTTTGGCGGCATCCGCACCGCCGTGGTGATGAACATCGGCGTCATGGCGATTGCTGCCGTGATTGGCGCGGGCGGTCTGGGCCTGCTGCTGCTTAACGGTATTGGCGGGAGTGATATTCGTATGTTAATTGCGGGCGCGCTGATGATTTGTCTTTTAGCGATTGTGCTCGACTGGTTGCTGCACCGTTTGCAGGTGGTACTGACTCCGAAGGGGATTCGATAATGATAAAACTGGAAAACCTCACCAAACAATTTTCACAGAAGCACGGCCAGACGTTTAAGGCCGTCGACAACGTCAATCTGAACGTGCCTGAAGGGGAAATGTGCGTGCTGCTCGGCCCGTCCGGCTGCGGGAAAACCACTACCCTGAAGATGATTAACCGTCTCATTACGCCAAGCAGCGGGACGATCCTGATTAACGGCGAAGACACCAGCGGGATGGACACCGTGACCCTGCGCCGCAACATTGGCTACGTGATCCAGCAGATTGGCCTGTTCCCGAACATGACTATCGAAGAGAACATTACCGTCGTGCCGCGCATGCTGGGCTGGGACAAAGCGCGCTGTAAATCCCGTGCCGAGGAGCTGATGGATATGGTGGCAATGGATCCACATAAATTCCTTCACCGCTATCCGCGCGAAATGTCCGGCGGTCAGCAGCAGCGTATCGGCGTCATCCGCGCGCTGGCAGCGGATCCTCCGGTCCTGCTGATGGATGAACCATTCGGCGCGGTTGACCCGATTAACCGTGAGGTGATCCAGAACCAGTTCCTGGAGATGCAGCGCAAGCTGAAAAAGACCGTGATGCTGGTGAGCCACGATATTGACGAAGCGCTGAAGCTGGGCGACCGTATTGCCGTCTTCCGTCAGGGGCGTATTGTTCAGTGCGCCAGCCCGGACGAGCTGCTGGCGAAACCCGCCAATGAGTTTGTCGGCTCGTTTGTTGGTCAGGACCGGACGTTGAAACGCCTGCTGCTGGTATCCGCGGGCGACGTCACCGACCAGCAGCCGACGATTACGGTACGCGAATCGACGCCGCTGCCAGAGGCCTTCGCCACCATGGATGACAACGATATTCGCGCCATTACCGTGGTTGATGATCTCGGCAAACCGCTGGGCTTTGTGAAGCGCCGCGAAGCGCGTAATGCCAGCGGCAGCTGCGGTGATATTCTGCATCCGTTCCGCATGACAGGTAAGGCCGAGGATAACCTGCGCGTGGTGCTTTCTCGCCTGTATGAGAGCAACACCAGCTGGATGCCGATTGTGGACGAGGACGGACGCTATAACGGCGAGATATCCCAGGATTATATTGCGGAGTATTTGAGTTCCGGGCGTACGCGCCGGGCATTGAATATTCATAGCGAGAGTTAAGCATTCAGGCCGGGTACTGCCCGGCCTTTTTCCGCACGCATACCTTTTGCTAACCTCACGTTTTCCCGCCACAATATCGTATCGTCCCCGTTAATCACGACTTCATGCAACGTCTTCACGCATACCCCGACATCCGCGCGATGTTTCGCCGTCTCCTGATTGCTACCGTCACCGGCGTGCTGGCAGCGCTGGCCGTTGCGGTGTTCCGCCACAGCATGTATCTGCTGGAGTGGTTGTTTCTCAGCAACGAAAGCGGAAGCCTGGTGAACGCCGCTGCCGCGTTATCGCCCTGGCGGCGGGCGCTCACGCCTGCGCTGGGTGGTCTGGCCGCGGGAGTGCTACTGTGGGGATGGCAGCGCATGACGGCACAACGTCCCCACGCCCCGACCGATTATATGGAGGCGCTGGAAACGGGTGATGGCCAGTTTGATTACGGCGCCAGCCTGGTGAAATCCCTCGCCTCGTTGCTGGTGGTCGCCAGCGGCAGCGCCATCGGCCGGGAAGGCGCCATGATCCTGCTTGCCGCCCTCGCTGCCTCCTTTTTTGCACAACGTTGTACGCCGAAATCCGAATGGAAACTGTGGATCGCCTGCGGTGCCGCCGCCGGGATGGCCAGCGCCTATCATGCGCCGCTGGCGGGCAGCCTGTTTATCGCAGAGATCCTGTTTGGCACACTTATGCTGGCCTCCCTCGGCCCGGTGGTGATTGCCGCTGTGGTGGCCCTGCTAACCACGCGCCTGTTAAGTCCCGGCGCGAATACACTTTATGATGTCCATCTCAGCGAGATGCTTACGGCGGTGGATTATTTCCTGATCGTTGGCGTGGGTCTGCTGGCTGGGCTGTGCGGCCCGCTTTTGATGTGGCTAATGGCTTTCAGTCATTCTCTGTTTCTGCGTCTCAAACTTTCACCGCCGTGGCAGCTGGCGCTGGGGGGGCTGATCGTCGGGCTGCTGTCGCTGCTGACGCCGAAGGTATGGGGGAATGGCTACAGCGTGGTTCAGGCGTTTTTGCAGTCGCCGCCGCTGCTGTCGGTAATTGCCGGCGTCTTTATCTGCAAGCTCCTGGCGGTGCTGGCAAGCAGCGGGTCCGGCGCACCGGGAGGCGTGTTTACGCCAACCTTGTTCGTTGGTATGGCAACGGGAATGCTGTTTGCGCAGATCTTTGCGCTGTGGTTTCCTGGCTCTGAGACGGCGATCCTGCTTGGGCTGGCGGGTATGGCGACGCTGCTCGCCGCCACAACGCATGCGCCAATCATGTCGGCCTTGATGGTATGTGAAATGACCGGGCAGTATTTTTTACTTCCCGGTTTGCTGGTTGCCTGTGTTGTGGCGTCGGTATTGTCGAGAACGCTACGCCACGACTCGATCTACGGCCAGCATACCGCCGAAAGCCGAGAGATCGATATAGTGCGCTAATTCGCGCTGCTCGGCGCGGGGCAGATAAGGCAGTTCGCCTACCAACGGGCCAGGCAGCTTTTTGCTCAGCACGTCGATGATTTCTGCGTAGTGCGCAAGGCCCGGGTTAATACGGTTCGCCACCCAACCAATCAGTGGCAGGCCGTCATTAGCGATAGCCTGCGCCGTCAGCAAGGCATGGTTGATGCACCCTTCCTGAATGCCCACGACCATAATCACCGGCAGCTGCTCCTGCACCACCCACTCGGAAAGGGGACGTAAATCGTTCATCAGGCTGCGCCAGCCACCGGTCCCTTCAACGACAACGTGGTCAACCTTTTCACTCAGATTTGCCAGGCCATCAGAGAGCAGACTGTAGTTGATAAGCCCACTGTGAGCGACGCTGCTTTCCTCTTCGCTTGACGCGATGGGATTGACGGCATCATAAGGCAGTTCCAGAGACGAGACGCTTTGCAGAACCAGGGCGTCCTTATTGCGCAGCCCTTCTGGCGTCTCTTTACTGCCTTTTGCTACCGGCTTGTATCCTGCAACGCGTTTACCGCTTGCCGCCAGGGCCTGAAGTAACGCGCGGGATACGACGGTCTTCCCGACAGACGTATCCGTACCAGTAATAAAGAAACGCTTAAGCATGACTCATTCCACCTCTTGGGTATGCTTCAAAAAATATAAACCAGGTAAATAATTCAGTGGGGAAAGTCTACGGGAAGCGTGCGCTACCCGGCTTGAGATAGCGCAATTTTTCGTACATCTATGGAAAAGAGTTAGCCCTGAAGCAAACGAATCAGTAACGAGCCGTTGTACATCGCATCTTTTACCAGCGCGGCGCCAGCCATCGTACCCTGGTTGGAAAATTGCGTACTTTCCACCACGATGTTTTTACTGTACGCGGGAAGCGCCTGCTGGTTGATGCAGGCGGAAATCGCCGGAAAGAGGATATCCGCCGCCTGGCTGAGCGGGGAGCCGATCAGTATTTTTTGCGGGTTAAACAGGTTCACCATAATGGCCAGAATGCGCCCGACATTATTGCCCACGCCGGTAATGATGTCCTTCGCCAGCAGATCGCCCTGCCTTGCCGCAGTGCATAATGCCTCGACGCTCAACGGTTGACCGTGCAGCCTGGAGCTCATTGACTGGCTGAGCCGCACCTGCGCCAGCTCCAGCACGCTTTCGACGCTGGCAATCGTCTCCAGACAACCATGATTACCGCAGTAGCAGCGTTTTCCGTACGGATCGACCTGCGTATGGCCAATCTCCACCAGGCTACTGCTGCCAGCATGCAACAGACGCCCGTCGGTGATCACACCTGCGCCAACGTTATGATCAATCACCACCTGAATCACGTCGCGCGCGCCCCGGGAAGCGCCAAACAACGCCTCCGCCATCGTCCAGGCGCTGATATCATGCTGAATGTAGACCGGCACACCGGTGTGGTTTTCCAGCACGTCGCCCAGCGGCATCTCTTTGACGTTTTCATAAAACGGCATGCGGTGCACAATGCCATTTTCGGTATCAATAATTCCCGGCAGGGTGATCGCAATCGCCGTTAAACGTTCAAGGCGCTGCTGGTGACGAATAAAGAACTGGTCGATGTGGGTCAGAATGGCATCGAGGAGTGGTTGCTCTGCATCGAGCGGGAGTTCCAGCCGGTCTTCCACCACCAGCTTGCTGCTGAGGTCGCGCAGCGCGAGGAAGATTTCCCCGCGGCTAATTCGCAGCGACAGGTAGTGCCAGGCTTCCGTTTCCACCACCAGCCCTACCGCCGGACGGCCACGGCTGCCCGGCTCCTGAATTTCTGTCTCCTGAACCAGATGGGCTTCCAGCATTTCGCGGACAATCTTGGTAATACTGGCGGGTGCCAGTTGTGCCAGGCGCGAAAGATCGATACGCGAAACCGGACCCAGCTGATCAATCAGGCGATAAACGGCGCCCGCGTTGGTCTGCTTGATCTGATCGATATGCCCTGGCTGACTATCAGCAACCACCTCGTACTCCCTTATTTTCGAGCTTCGAAATAAACTGAGGGCTATGGTGAAGCACTTCAATGGCTGACGTCAAATTTTTACTTAGCCATGTGATTTACTGCACATTTTCGCCCGCTTTTCCCTATAAATAACGCCCGTGAGAAGCGGTAATTAATTGTTCTTTGAAACGCTGTGCCGCATGGCTCTGTTCATGATGTTTAGACCACACCAGCCACATCTCCGAGACCGCATCCTGCTCGGCAATATTCACCCAGCGCATTTCCGGCAGTTGTACCCGTTTAAACGAGGCCGGAAGAATCGACACGCCAAGCCCTGCGGCAACGAGACCAATGATCGTCATGGCTTCCCCCACTTCCTGCGCGATAGTCGGGACAAGGCCATATCGCCGCATCAGACCAAGAATATCGTCATACAATCCGGTACCCACCTGTGGGTCAAAAAAGACAAAGGGTTCTTTCGCCAGTTCAGCCAGCGTGACGCTATGCTGCGCGGCGAGCGGGTGATCCCGGGGGATCATCGCCATCAGCGGTTCGCGGAGGATCACCTGCCACGCCAGGGTATCAGGCAACTGCGTGTTACGCATTAGCCCCAGGTCGAGCGATCCTTCATTAAGCGGCGATATTTGCTCCCGGGTATTGATTTCGCGCGTCTGAATATGCACATCCGGAAAGTTACTGCGAAACGAGGATAGCGTTTGTGAAACAGCGCTGATGAAGGGGGCCGACGAGGTAAACCCGATGCGCAGCTCTCCCGTCTCCCCGAGATGAAGCCGTTCCGCTCTGGCGGCGGCGTCCACCACCATACTCAGGATCTGTCGGCTATCGGCGAGAAACTGTTTTCCCGCCGCCGTCAGGCTCACGCTGCGGTTGGTTCGCGCCAGCAGACGCGCCCCAACCTGCTGCTCAAGGATCTGGATCTGTTGGCTCAGCGGTGGCTGGGAGATATTCAGCCTTGCCGCAGCACGACCAAAATGGAGCTCTTCAGCGACGGCGACAAAATAGCGCAGATGGCGCAGCTCGATATTCATATTTTTAAAGTATCATTTGAGATTATTAATATATTAGACAGAATATTTACATTTTCCTACCCTAATCTTGTGGTCATACCCGTCACCAGAAACCACGGGGAAGTTTAAGCAAGGATTATGTGTGAGCCGTACAACGACCGTTGATATCGCGCCGGCCAGCGACATTGATGATTTACCCGCAGTACCGCAGCCGGTTCAGTTTATAAAACGTGGTACCCCCCAGTTTATGCGCGTCACGCTGGCGCTCTTCTCAGCGGGTCTCGCCACTTTCGCCCTGCTCTACTGCGTTCAGCCGATCCTGCCGGTTCTGTCGCATGAATTTGGCGTGTCGCCAGCCAGCAGCAGTATTTCGCTCTCCATTTCAACCGGGATGCTGGCGATCGGTCTGCTGTTCACCGGGCCACTTTCAGATGCCATCGGGCGTAAGCAGGTCATGGTAACGGCGTTAATGCTGGCCTCCGTGTGTACCTTGCTGTCCACCATGATGACCAGCTGGCACGGCATTCTGGTCATGCGCGCGCTGATTGGGTTATCCCTCAGCGGCGTGGCGGCGGTCGGGATGACCTATCTCAGCGAGGAGATCCACCCGAGTTTCGTGGCCTTCTCCATGGGGCTGTACATTAGCGGGAATTCTATCGGCGGGATGAGCGGACGCCTGCTCAGCGGTGTGTTTACCGATTTCTTTAACTGGCGCATTGCGCTGGCCGTAATCGGCTGCTTCGCCCTCGCTTCGGCGCTAATGTTCTGGAAAATCCTGCCGGAATCGCGCCATTTCCGCCCGACTTCTCTGCGTCCGAAAACACTGTTTATCAACTTCCGTCTGCACTGGCGCGACAAAGGTTTGCCGCGATTGTTTCTGATGGGATTCCTGCTGATGGGGTCATTTGTCACGCTGTTTAACTATATTGGCTACCGGCTGATGCTCTCGCCGTGGCATCTTAGCCAGGCATTGGTGGGTTTGCTCTCTGTGGCGTATCTCACCGGGACATGGAGTTCGCCAAAAGCGGGCGCCATGACCGCGCGCTTCGGCCGTGGTCCGGTGATGCTGGTGTCCACAGCTGTGATGTTGTTCGGACTGCTGATGACGCTTGTCTCTTCCCTGTGGCTGATCTTTGCCGGAATGCTGCTCTTCTCTGCGGGATTCTTTGCCGCGCATTCTGTTGCCAGCAGCTGGATTGGCCCACGCGCGCGCCGCGCTAAAGGTCAGGCTTCGTCTCTGTATCTGTTCAGTTACTATCTCGGTTCCAGCATTGCCGGGACTCTCGGCGGGGTGTTCTGGCATAACTACGGCTGGAACGGCGTGGGCGGATTTATCGCGCTGATGCTGTGCGCGGCACTGCTGGTGGGCGCGAGCCTGCATAAACGACTGCATTAACATTCAGCCCTCTTCGTGTTTAAATCGAGCCGATGCTAATTTTTGTCATCGGCTGATTCAGACACGAGGACTTCATGAAAAACAATAACTATCAACAACTCACCCGCACCTTCCAGCGTCTCTCCCGCTTCTCTCACCTCTCCTCCATCGCCAGCTGGGACATGTTTACCATGATGCCGCCCGGCGGCAGCGCCGCGCGCGGTGAAGCGCTGGCGGAGATGAGCGTCCTGCAACATCAGATCCTGACCGATAAAAAAGTGGGTGAATGGCTGGCGGCGGCGGCAGAAGAAGATCTGAACGACGTTGAGCAGGCCAACCTGCGTGAAATGACGCGCCACTACCAGCAGGCCACTTTACTTCCGGAATCGCTGGTAGAGGCCAAATCGCTGGCGGGCAGCAGGTGTGAACACGCCTGGCGTACTCAACGTCCGGCCAACGACTGGCAGGGCTTTTCAGCCAACCTGAAAGAGGTGGTGAAGCTCAGTCGTGAAGAGGCCCGCCTGCGCGCTGAGGCTAAAGGCTGCACGCCTTACGACGCGCTGCTGGATATCTTTGAACCCGACATGACAAGCGCTCGCCTGGACGTGCTGTTCGGCGATCTGAAGTCCTGGCTGCCGGAGCTGCTGGCAAAGGTTGTGGAAAAACAGGCTCAACGATCGTTCGTTCCGCCACAGGGTCCCTTCCCGACCGCCACGCAGCGCGAGCTGGGCCTGGAAGCGATGAAAATGCTTGGCTTCGATTTTAACGGCGGTCGTCTGGACGTTAGCGCCCACCCGTTCTGCGGCGGCGTTCCGGAAGATGTGCGTATCACCACGCGTTACGATGAAGACGAGTTGCTCAGCGCGCTTTTCGGCGTGATCCACGAAACCGGACATGCCCGCTACGAGCAAAACCTTCCGCGAGCGTGGGACGGCCAGCCCGTTGCGCTGGCGCGCTCTACGGCGATCCATGAATCCCAAAGTCTGTTCTTTGAAATGCAGCTGGGCCGCAGTGAGGCTTTCCTGAGCATTTGCTTCCGGCGGTCCATGCCCGTTTCGGCAGCCAGGCGGCATTCAGTGAAGAGAATTTTATTGCCTGGAATCAGCGCGTGAAACCGGGCTACATCCGCGTTGACGCAGATGAAGTGAGCTATCCGGCGCATGTGGTATTGCGCTATGAGATTGAGCGCGCGCTGATCAATGGCGAAATCGAAGTGGATGATATCCCCGCGTTATGGGATGAGAAAATGCAGGCCTGGCTTGGATTATCCACCAAAGATAACTACCGCAACGGCTGTATGCAGGACATCCACTGGACCGACGGCGGTTTTGGCTACTTCCCGTCTTACACGCTGGGGGCAATGTATGCGGCACAGCTGTTCCATGCCGCCAAAACTGCGCTGCCCGGGTTGCAGGCATCCATTGCCGGGGGCGATTTCTCGGCGCTGTTTGACTGGCTGCGTCAGAATATCTGGCAGCACGGCAGCCGTTTCAGCACGTCGCAGCTCATCACCCAAGCCACGGGTGAAGATCTGAATATCCGCTACTTCCGCGAACACCTGACGTCCCGCTACCTGTAAACGAACGCGCCGGGGGCCACCCCGGCGTTGTACATATGGTTACACGCCGATACCAATCACTCACGGAAACCCCGAATTTACAGGGATATAGTTATTTCAACGGCCCCGCAGTGGGGTTAAATGAAAAACCAAATTCGAGGGTATGAAAATGAAAAAAGTATTAGCTCTGGTTGTTGCCGCTGCTATGGGTCTTTCTTCCGCTGCATTCGCGGCTGAAACTACCGCCACCGCAGCGCCTGCGGCATCCACCGCTGCTCCGGCCAAAACGGTTCACCATAAAAAACATCACAAAGCGGCTAAACCAGCGGCAGCACAGAAAGCGCAGGCCGCGAAAAAGCACCACAAAAAAGCGACAAAACCTGCGGTAGAGCAGAAAGCCCAGGCGGCTAAAAAGCATCACAAAAAAGCGGCAAAACACGAAGCGGCTAAACCTGCTGCACAGCCAGCAGCGTAAGAGTACAAGCTTAACCGTGCCCTTCGGGGCACGTTGGTAAACCGGCGCTGAACGGGATTGCGGTCAGCGCCGTTTTTTTATCCGGAGGGCGTATGCTGCGGCGCTATCGGTTTGAGTTCATTCTTATCCTGCTAATTTTATGCGCGCTCATCGCCAGCCACTTTTATCTTTCCTGAATGTAGCACGCTGATTTTACTCCCACTTTCTCGCCGTCGCGTCTATAGTATTTTCATAGGGTTCACTTTTAATAATCATAATTACCCCCACCAGAGTGTGATATGCGTAAATCTGTTGTGTTGTTACTGGGAACGTTTAGCCTTTTTGCAGGCTTTTCACATGCGGATGAGGGCGACGATGACGCCATCAGCGCCAAAGAGGTAAAGACGCTGTTTTTTGGTCATGACGATCGTACGCGTGTCACCGATCCTACCGAAGCGCCCTGGGATGCCATCGGGCAACTGGAAACCGCCAGCGGCAATCTATGTACCGCAACTCTCATAACGCCACGCCTTGCGCTGACGGCGGGTCATTGCCTGTTAATGCCGCCCGAAGGCAAACCGGATAAAGCGATCGCCCTGCGCTTTGTCTCGCAGAAAGGGATTTGGCGCTACGAAATTCACGGTATTGAGGGGCGGGTGGATCCGTCGCTCGGGAAACGCCTGAAACCGGATGGCGATGGATGGATTGTGCCGCCCGGGGCGGCATCCTGGGATTTCGGTCTGATCGTTTTACGTTATCCGCCGTCCGGGATCGCTCCGCTACCGCTCTTTGATGGTGACAAAGACGCGCTCACCGCCGCCCTGAAAGCCGCCGATCGAAAAGTGACGCAGTCAGGCTACCCTGTTGATCACCTCGATTCGCTGTACACCCATACGGACTGCGTGGTGACGGGCTGGGCGCAAAACAGCGTGCTTTCGCATCAGTGCGATACGCTACCGGGTGATAGCGGATCGCCCCTGATGTTAAAAACCGTTAACGGCTGGCAACTGATTGGCGTTCAGAGTTCTGCTCCGGCAGCGAAAGACCGCTGGCGCGCCGATAACCGAGCGTTGGCGGTGACCGGTTTTCGCGACCGGCTGGAAGCCCTGGCGCAGCAGTAGGTCACTCAGGCCAGTTTAATCATGATCATGCCAGCGAGCAGTAATACCAGCCCTATCCAGCCTTTATGGTTTAAACGCTGCCCGAACATAATCCAGCCTGCCGCCAGGGTGGCGGCAATACCGAAGCCGCCCCACAGCGCGTAGGCCACGGACAGATCGATGCCTTTCACCGCCTGTGACAGAGCGCTAAACGCCCCCAGAACCGCGGCAATCGATAACAGGCCGTAGGCTTTGCGACGAAAACCGTCGGAGAACTTCAGAAAGACGTTCGCAATAATTTCCAGAACGATGGCGAAAGCCAGCCAGGCCGCGTGGATCCATTCAAACTGCTGCATGGGTCTGCTCCTTCTGCTGTTTTGCCGGTTTGCGCGTACCCGATTTAATCAGCACGATACCTGCCACCAGGGTCGTCAGCCCGGCAATTTTCATTGTCGTCAGGGTTTCATCAAATATCATGACGCTGAACAGCGTAATCAATAAAATACCAACACCTTCCCACAAAGCGTATGCCACGCCCAGCGCGATTTTTTTAACCGCGAAAGAGAGGAATATATAGGAAAGCGTAATCATGACCAGCATCAAAATAAATCCGGTGCTGCCGTCACTCACGCTCGCCCATTTCATCGACAAGGTGCCGGTAATTTCAGCAACGATAGCCAGAGCTAATAAAATCCAGTAAAACATGTTTTTCTCCTGCTTGAGAATATAATCCATCGAGGCTCGCTGCGAACAGCAAACCAAAAAAGTGGGAATTAAATCAGTTAGCTAAGCGCATAGCGCCAGCTCAGGCAGAAGACGTGACTATAGCGCGGAACGCCAGTGTTGTTCACCGGAAAGCGTGCAGAGGGAGGTAGAAAACAGAGCAGAGTTGTTTGAAAAATACGTCCTGAACAAATTGTCCATAAAATTACAATTATCCGCGGTGTTGCTTCTCGTCTTTGCGGATGAAAATTGTCCTCAGTAGTTGAACACGCCTGATTTGTATCATAAGCCAGGAATTTACTCAAAGCCTTTTCATTTCTTTACCCAGCCTGTTTGATTTTGGTTAGTTTTTTTAATCCGCTTTCCCCTCTATTATAAATAAAAAACTGTTCAGGAACGTCCATGGCCAAACCCATTATCACCCTCAACGGGCTTAAGATCGTCATCATGCTGGGCATGCTGGTGATCATTCTGACCGGCGTTCGTTTTGCGGCCGATATCATCGTGCCTTTTATCCTGGCGCTTTTTATCGCGGTGATCCTCAATCCACTGGTGCAGCGAATGGTGCGGCTACGCATCCCGCGTGTGCTGGCGATAAGCCTGCTTATCAGTATTATTATCGTTGCGATGGTGCTGTTAGTCGCCTATCTGGGAACCTCCCTGAACGAGCTGGCGCGGACGCTGCCGACATACCGCTCTTCCCTGGCGACCCCGCTGCTGCAAATTGAACCCTGGCTGCAACGCGCGGGTATCGAAGTCTCGGTTGAGGAACTGCTTAAATACATCGATCCGAATGCCGCCATGACGATTGTCACCAGCCTGCTGGCACAGCTCTCCAACGCCATGACCTCGATTTTCCTGCTGTTCCTGACGGTTGTGTTTATGCTGCTGGAAGTTCCACAGCTGCCTGCAAAACTCCAGCACATCATGGTGCGTCCGGTAGAGGGAATGGGTGCTATTCAGCGCGCGCTCGACAGCGTTTCACGCTATCTGGTGCTGAAAACGGCCATCAGCCTCGTGACGGGATTAGTGGTCTGGGGGATGCTCGCCGCGCTGGATGTGCGTTTTGCCTTCGTCTGGGGGCTGCTGGCCTTTGCGCTCAACTATATTCCTAACATTGGCTCCGTGCTGGCGGCGATCCCCCCTATCCTTCAGGTGCTGGTTTTCAGCGGTTTGTATGATGCCCTGATTCTGCTGGCAGGCTATCTGGTGATTAACCTTGTCTTCGGGAACATTCTCGAACCACGGATAATGGGACGCGGGCTGGGGCTTTCAACTCTTGTTGTGTTCCTGTCCCTGATTTTCTGGGGCTGGCTGCTCGGGCCTGTCGGCATGCTGCTCTCCGTTCCGCTGACAATTATTGTCAAAATTGGCCTGGAGCAGACCGCCGGTGGACAAAGTATCGCTGTACTGCTGAGCGACATGAGCCATAAGGCCGATTAATTGTCCATCGACAGCATAGGCTTGCCCGTTCTTCCCGCTTCGCGGTAGTTGCCCACTGCCCGCTGCCATTCCGACAGCGGGTAGAGGGTAACATTGCTGCACTGGCTGGCGCGCAGTTTAGGCCAAATGCGCCGAAACTCCGCCTGCCACGCCTCAGCGCTCAGCGCGTCCAGATAGTTACGAATGTGAAACCACGCCACGCGCGGCAACGGCCGCTGCTGGCGGAAGGTCTGCCCGGAGAGTAGCCCGTAACAGACAAAGGTACCGGTTTCGGGCATCACGCTCAGGATCGCCTCCGCCAGGCTGCCGCCCGTGGCGTCGTACACCACCTCCGCTTGCGCGGCGGCAGCGTTGACGGCGGCCGTATCATCTTGCGCAATCGGGACGATCCCCATTTCAGCCAGACGTTGAGCGTGCACGGGCGAGCGATGGATCCCGTAAACCGCCTCTGCACCCGCCTGGCGTGCCCATTGCCCGAGCAGAACAGCGCAGTCAGAACCGGCAGCGGTGAGCAGCACCGTTTTCCCGATCGGAGGATAGCGGTCCAGCATCATCTGAGCGGCAAGCGGGTTGATATACGCCCGCGCGGCAAGAAGCGAGTCGATGTCGTCCGGGACGGGAACCGCATACGCCACCGGGCAGTCGACATAGCGCTGCCAGGTTCCCTGCCCCCGTAACGGCAGGACCCGCTTGCCCAGCAGCGCCGGGTAAGCGGCGGGCGTTTCGGTCACTATTCCGACCCCTTCATAACCGGCTATTGCGGGCAGCGGCGTGCGATGGCGATATGCCCCGGTGATGGGGATGAGATCGGAGGCGTTCACCGGAGAAAAAAGCATGCGCACACGTATCTCTCCCGGCTGTCGCGGTGACAATGGTGTGGTTTCCGCTTGCAGTACCGATTCAGGCTCACCAAACCGGCGATACCAGAGGGCCAGATTACGCATTGCGATCGCGCCATCCCATTTCCGGTGCGACATGTTTCAGGATGGACTCGATCACATGTGCGTTGTATTCCACGCCCAGCTGATTCGGCACGGTAAGCAACAGCGTATCCGCTTCCGCGATCGCTTCATCCTTTTTCAACTGTTCAATCAGCTTGTCTGGCTCTGCGGCATAGCTGCGTCCGAAAATGGCCCGCGTTTTCTCATCCAGATAGCCAACGCTGTCGCTCTCATTGCGGCTTGAACCGAAATACATCCGGTCGCGATCGTCCATCAGGGCAAAAATACTGCGGCTGACCGAAACGCGTGGCTGACGGGTATGCCCTGCCTCGGCCCAGGCCTGTCGGTAGGCACGGATCTGTTTTGCCTGCTGAATATGGAACGGCTCGCCGGTTTCATCATCTTTCAGCGTTGAGCTTTGCAGGTTCATCCCCAGTTTTGCCGCCCATACTGCCGTTGCATTGGAGCCAGCCCCCCACCAGATACGATCGCGTAAGCCCTCTGAATGCGGCTCCAGACGCAACAATCCCGGCGGGTTTGGGAACATCGGCTGTGGGTTAGGCTTCGCAAACCCTTCACCGCGTAATACATCAAGCAGTACCTCAGTGTGACGGCGCGCCATATCAGATTCGTTTTCCCCGTCCTGCGGCACGTAACCAAAATAACGCCAACCATCAATCACCTGCTCCGGGGAGCCCCGGCTGATACCAAGCTGTAATCGCCCGCCGGAGATGAGATCTGCCGCGCCAGCATCTTCCGCCATATACAGCGGATTCTCGTACCGCATGTCGATCACGCCCGTACCGATTTCGATGCGTTTGGTTTTCGCGCCTATCGCAGCCAGCAAGGGGAATGGCGAACTGAGCTGGCGGGCAAAGTGGTGCACGCGGAAATAAGCCCCGTCCGCGCCCAGCTCTTCAGCGGCGACAGCCAGATCGATGGACTGTAGCAGCGTGTCAGCTGCGGTTTGCGTGCCGGACTGGGAAGACGGCGTCCAGTGACCAAACGACAAAAATCCGATCTTTTTCATAGTGGAGTATCCTGATAAAGCATTGCGTTATCCCTACTCTACGCATTAACCGATGAGAATAAATGGTGATTATTTAACGGAATGCTTCAAATAAACTGACAGAAATACGCAAATCACACGCTGCCTTCCCGCAGAGGAGGCATTCTCCTGGCATCTCAAAATGGGATATAGTGTGAACTATTCTCTTTTTTAACAGGTAACATCAGCAATGGCTCTGATCCCCAAAAACTACGCACGGCTGGAAAGCGGCTACCGTGAAAAAGCGCTAAAAATTTACCCGTGGGTCTGTGGACGCTGCTCGCGGGAGTTTGTGTATTCGAATCTTCGTGAACTCACGGTCCACCATATCGACCACGATCACACCAATAATCCGGAAGATGGCAGTAACTGGGAGTTGTTGTGCCTGTTTTGCCATGACCACGAACACTCAAAGTACACCGAAGCGGATCAGTATGGCACCACCGTTGTCGCAGGTGAGGATGCGCAAAAAGACGTGGGTGTCGCCACGTTTAACCCCTTTGCCGATCTCAAGGCGATGATGAACAAGAAGAAGTAATATCGGCGGCTTTACTGCCCATACCTGCCGTATGGGCAGTCAGAAAGATAAAGGTAATGTATTCCAGTCACAGATTGAACAAGGAGACGGCCTTAATATCGGCTTCAGGATTCACGCGTTTTACAGCCTCTAAAAACGCAGCAAAGTTTTGATTAAACACCGTCAGATTATTATAAAATTGCACCTGTTTTTCACGGGTTCCCTCAAGATAGCTCACAGACCAGATCCGCCTGTTATTTACCACTGTCGAGCCCGGCTTAATTTTTACGATAGCCGCCAGCTCAATTTTACGGGTGACGCTATTTATGACCTCGTATAAATACTGCTCATCATAAAAGTAGGTTTTACCTGACGATCCGCCAAACCAGGAAGGATGGGTAGAGATTTTTTTCATTCCCCGGCTGTCGGCAACGATGCGCGTTGGATGCCGAATACGCCTGATGAAAAAGCGCATCAGCATAATCAGTGCCGTGAAAGACAGCACCACGAAAAGAAAATTAATGCTCTCCCGCATATTTCGTTACCTGCCACGCATAACTCAAAGTGGCGAAGTATAGCGTAGCCCGGTAGCTCAGGGAACGTACGCGATGCAATCGCAGATGGAACGGGAAATGCTCTTATCTCGCCACGCAACATGATGTGCGGATTTCCTCAGGGTTAAGTGATATTAACAATTGCTGCTAAGTTGTAAGTTTCTCCTTGCCGGACCGGACAAATCGGTTATCGTGCCTGGCAACTTTCGCAGCAATAAAAAACAGTGGGATGCGCTATGGCGATTTTTGATGGTCACAATGACCTGTTGCTTAATTTATGGCTTCATCATCGCCAGGATCCGGTAACGGCCTTCTTTTCCGGCATTGAGAACGGACACCTCGATTATCCGCGCATGCAGCAAGGCGGATTTTCCGGCGGGCTGTTCGCGCTGTTCGTGCCGCCGCAGGAGTATATCGCCCGCATGGCGCCGCACTACGCCAGCGAGCCGTGGCAACCGATCGACATTCTCTGGCAGCAGTTGACGATCCTCAAGCAGCTTGTCGCACACTCCGATGGACGGGCGCGATTGTGCCTGAGCGCGGCAGATATCGAACGCTGCCGTCAGGATAAGGTGCTGGCGATGGTGGCGCATATTGAGGGTGCGGGCGGTTTTGACGGCGAGGGTGGCGATCTACAGGCTTTCTATGCCGCTGGCGTGCGCAGCATTGGGCTTTTCTGGAACATTGCTAACCGTTTTGGCACTGGCGTTAACGGGGCGTTTCCCGGCAGCCCGGATAGCGGCCCAGGGCTTACCGCAGAGGGTATCGCCCTCATCAAGCACGCTAACGCCCTGAACATGCTGATTGACGTTTCTCACATGAATGAAAAGGCGTTCTGGGATACTGCTCGTCATTCCTCTTCACCGCTGGTCGCCACCCATTCCAACGCCCATACGCTGTGCCCGCAACCGCGTAATCTGACCGATCGGCAACTGCTGGCTATCCGCGACAGCGGCGGCGTGGCAGGGGTCAATTTCGGCAACGCCTTTCTGCGCGCCGACGGTAAACGCGATAGCGATACCCCACTGAGCACAATCGTTCGCCATATCGACTATCTTATTAACATCATGGGCGAAGATCATGTTGCGCTGGGCTCCGATTTTGACGGCATCACGTTACCTGATGATTTGCATGATGTGAGTGGTTTACCGCGGCTAATCAGCGCGTTGCGTGACAGCGGCTATGATCAATTTGTGCTGAATAAGCTGCTGTGGGGCAACTGGCAAAAGGTATTGCAAAATGTTTGGCAACAATAGGTTACGTTGTAAACATTACGTTAATTCCTTACATCTTTCGGGTTGAGCTTTGCCCCACTGTGACGCATTATTTGATGACCATCACAAAACTGGCACAAACAATGGTGTTGGTGCTGTATTTTTAAAGAGGAAAAAACGATGTGGAAGAAACCTGCTTTTATTGATTTACGTCTTGGTCTGGAAGTGACGCTGTACATTTCCAACCGCTAATCGCTCAGCCCGCCATCCGTGCGGGCATTTTTGTTTTACTACCTGGCCTATCTTCATGTTTATTAAAGTCCTCGGTTCCGCCGCCGGCGGCGGTTTCCCTCAGTGGAACTGTAATTGCGCCAACTGTCAGGGTTTGCGCAACGGTACCCTTCAGGCGACCCCCCGCACCCAGTCGTCGATCATCGTCAGCGATAACGGCGAAGAGTGGATACTGTGTAACGCCTCGCCCGATATCAGCCAGCAGATTGCCCATACGCCAGAACTGAATAAGAAAGAGGTTCTGCGCGGCACGCATATTGGCGGCATTATTCTCACCGACAGCCAGATTGACCACACCACCGGGCTGCTCAGCCTGCGCGAAGGGTGTCCGCATCAGGTATGGTGTACGCCGGAGGTGCATGAAGATCTTTCCAGCGGATTCCCGATTTTTACCATGCTCCGGCACTGGAACGGCGGCCTGGTCCATCATCCGATTGCGCCGCTCACCGCCTTTAGCGTGGAAGCCTGCCCTGATTTGCAGTTTACCGCTGTCCCCATCGCCAGTAACGCACCGCCCTATTCGCCGTGGCGCGACCGCCCGCTACCGGGGCATAACGTGGCGCTGTTTATCGAAAACCGCCGCAACGGTCAGACGCTGTTCTACGCGCCGGGTCTCGGTGAACCCGATGACGACATCCTGCCGTGGCTTAAAAAAGCGGACTGTCTGCTGATTGACGGCACAGTCTGGCAGGACGATGAACTGCAGGCCGCTGGCGTCGGGCGCAATACCGGCCGCGATATGGGCCATCTGGCGCTCGGCGATGAACACGGCATGATGGCGCTGCTGGCCTCTCTGCCGGCAAAGCGCAAGATTCTGATTCACATTAATAACACTAACCCGATCCTTAACGAGCAGTCGCCGCAGCGTCACGCCCTCACGCAGCAGGGAATTGAAGTGAGCTGGGACGGGATGACCATCACGCTTCAGGACTAACTATGCACATTCGTGAAACGCTCTCGCCGCAAGAGTTTGAACACGCCCTCCGGGCGAAAGGCGCCTACTATCATATTCACCATCCGTACCATATCGCGATGCATAACGGCGAGGCCAGCCGCGAACAGATCCAGGGCTGGGTGGCGAACCGGTTTTACTACCAGACGACGATCCCGCTGAAAGATGCGGCCATTATGGCGAACTGCCCGGATCCGCACACGCGTCGAAAATGGGTGCAGCGGATCCTCGATCACGACGGCAGCAACGGTCATGACGGCGGTATCGAAGCCTGGCTACAGCTGGGCGAAGCCGTAGGGCTTAGCCGCGACGACTTAATCAGCGAACGCCACGTGCTGCCCGGCGTCCGTTTCGCCGTGGACGCTTACGTTAACTTCGCCCGCCGCGCCAACTGGCAGGAGGCGGCATGCAGTTCGCTCACCGAACTGTTTGCCCCGCAAATTCATCAGTCGCGTCTCGACAGCTGGCCGCAGCACTATCCGTGGATCAAAGAGGAAGGCTATTTTTATTTTCGCAGCCGCCTCAGCCAGGCCAGCCGCGACGTTGAACACGGTCTGGAGCTGGCGAAGAGTTACTGCGATAGCGCAGAAAAGCAGAATCGGATGCTGGAGATCCTTCAGTTCAAACTCGATATCCTGTGGTCGATGCTCGACGCGATGACCATGGCCTACGCGCTACAGCGTCCGCCTTATCACACGGTCACCGACAAAGCGGCCTGGCACACAACCCGACTGGTATAAGCATGCAAAAAAACTCCATCGTCGCCTTTCGTCGCGGCTATCGCCTGCAATGGGAAGCCGCTCAGGACAGCCATGTCATCCTTTATCCGGAAGGCATGGCTAAACTCAATGAGACCGCGGCCGCAATCCTCGAACTGGTCGATGGCCAACGCGACGCGGCGGCCATCATTGCCATACTCAACGAACGGTTCCCGGAAGCCGGCGGCGTGGATGACGACGTCGTAGAATTCCTGCAAATCGCTTATCAACAGAAGTGGATTATTTTCCGTGAGCCAGAATAAACCCGCCGTCAATCCACCGCTGTGGCTGCTGGCGGAGCTGACCTATCGCTGTCCGCTACAGTGTCCTTACTGCTCTAACCCGCTGGACTTTGCCCGGCAGGATCAGGAGCTGACCACTGAACAGTGGATTGAGGTTTTCCGCCAGGCGCGGGCGATGGGCAGCGTGCAGATAGGTTTTTCCGGCGGCGAACCGTTGACGCGTAAAGATCTGCCGGAGCTGATCCGCGCCGCCCGCGATCTCGGTTTTTATACCAACCTGATCACCTCGGGAATTGGCCTGACGGAAAGCAAGCTCGACGCGTTCAGCGAGGCCGGTCTGGACCATATCCAGATTAGCTTCCAGGCTAGCGATGAAGTGCTCAACGCCGCGCTGGCGGGGAATAAAAAAGCCTTCCAGCAGAAGCTGGCGATGGCCAAAGCGGTCAAAGCGCGCGATTACCCGATGGTGCTGAATTTCGTCCTGCACCGGCACAACATCGACCAGATCGATAAAATCATCGAGCTGTGCATCGAACTGGACGCCGACGACGTCGAACTTGCCACCTGCCAGTTCTACGGTTGGGCGTTCCTTAATCGTCAGGGGCTTCTGCCGACGCGGGAACAGATTGCCCGAGCGGAACGCGTGGTTGCCGACTATCGGCAAAAAATGGCCGCCAGCGGCAATCTGACCAACCTGCTGTTCGTCACCCCTGATTATTACGAAGAGCGACCAAAAGGCTGTATGGGCGGCTGGGGGGCGATTTTCCTCAGCGTGACCCCGGAAGGCACGGCGCTGCCCTGCCACAGCGCGCGCCAGCTGCCGGTGGAGTTCCCCTCGGTGCTTGATCAGAGTCTGGAATCCATCTGGTATGACTCTTTCGGCTTCAACCGCTATCGCGGGTTTGACTGGATGCCGGAGCCGTGCCGCTCCTGCGATGAAAAGGAGAAGGACTTCGGCGGCTGCCGCTGTCAGGCCTTTATGCTCACCGGGAATGCGGATAACGCCGATCCGGTGTGCAGCAAATCGCCGCATCATCATAAAATTCTGGACGCGCGACGCGAAGCAGCCTGTAGCGATATGAAAATCGGCCAGCTTCAGTTCCGTAACCGTACCCGTTCGCAGCTTATCTATAAAACCCGGGAACTGTAGCGATAATGACCACCCGCATCGTGGAGCTGGCAGGCGGTTTACGCGCAACGCTAGTGCATCAGCCGCAGGCGACACGCGCGGCGGCGCTGGCGCGCGTGAGTGCCGGAAGCCATCACGAGCCACCGCGCTTCGCCGGTCTTGCGCATTTACTTGAGCACCTGCTGTTCCGCGGTAGCCAGCGCTATCAGGGCGACGATCGACTCATGGCGTGGGTCCAGCGTCAGGGCGGTAGCGTCAATGCCACCACGCTGGCTCGCCACAGCGCATTTTTCTTCGATGTGGCCGCCGATAACCTGTCCGACGGCGTCGCGCGGCTGCGGGATATGTTGCAGGCGCCGCTGCTTTCATGCGATGACATACAGCGTGAAGTGGCGGTCATTGATGCGGAAAACCGGCTCATCCAGCAGCATGATTCCGCCAGGCGCGAAGCGGCGGCACGCCACGCGATGGAAGAACCCACAGTTTTTCGCCGTTTTCAGGTGGGTTGCAAGGATTCTCTGGGGCAGGACCCGGGATCGCTGCAAACCGCGTTGCGCGACTTTCATCGGCGCTATTATGTGGCCGGACACCTGCAATTGTGGCTGCAAGGGCCGCAAACGCTGGATGCGCTGGCCGAGCTTGCCCATACGTTTGCGTCCGGTTTTGC
>NZ_JABMCU010000058.1:0-22424 GCF_013179605.1 Enterobacter sp. CM29
GTGGCGTATATTACGCTTTCCTCTTTCAGAGTCAACCCGTTATTTCAGGATTTTTTCTCTTCAACCGACCGGGTTGTCTGTGAAGTGATTCACATCCGCCGTGTCGATGGAGGCGCATTATAGGGAGCCACCGAGGAATGACAAGCGGAAAAATGCATTTTTATTTCAACCGCTCACCTTTTCACCAAAACGTCTATTTTTGGTGCTTTTTAATCTCTTTTGGCAGATCTGCCAGACTAGTTATCACCCAGTCAGCTGCATTTTCTGCTTCTGGGGTGACTGGTTTACCGGTCCGCACTAATACTTTGGTTCCCACACCTGCCGCCGCCGCTGCCTGCATATCTTCCAGTTTATCGCCCACCATAAAAGACGCGGCCATATCAATGTGCAGGAATTCCTGAGCAGAGATAAACATGCCCGGGTGTGGCTTACGGCAATCACATGTCTGACGATACGCTTCTACTGTTCCCTGTGGATGATGCGGACAATAATAGATACCATCAAGATCGACGCCACGATCGGCCAGAGACCAGTCCATCCATTCCGTCAGCGTCTCGAACTGCGCTTCGGAGAATTTACCCCGGGCGATACCGGACTGATTAGTTACCACCACCAGCGCATAGCCCATCTCTTTCAGCTGGCGCATGGCATCTATTACGCCCTCAATAAATTCGAACTCATCAATCTCATGGACGTAACCGTGATCCACATTAATTGTGCCGTCACGATCGAGAAAAATTGCGGGTACAGATTTTGCCACCGGTTTGCTCCTGAAAAAGGCTTGTTCAGCTAGTATCTCATGAATCGCAGCGCAATAAAGTGCTCATCGCACAGAGGTGGATTGATTTAGACGTCTGGATGCCTTAACATCCATTTTGTTTACGGTCATTCCCCGTATCTGGCAGAAGAAAATGCCACGGCTAACTTACATACGATAAAAATAATCTAATGATTAAACTTTCCAATATCACCAAAGTGTTCCAGCAGGGGAACCGAACCATTCAGGCGCTGAACAACGTCAGCCTGCATGTGCCTGCTGGTCAGATTTATGGCGTCATTGGCGCATCGGGTGCGGGTAAAAGTACGCTGATCCGGTGTGTTAACCTGCTTGAGCGCCCGACCCAGGGCAGCGTAGAAGTTGGCGGCCAGGAGCTTACCGCTCTCTCAGAAAAAGAACTCACCAAAGCGCGTCGCCAGATTGGCATGATTTTCCAGCACTTTAACCTGCTGGCCTCACGCACGGTTTTTGGAAACGTGGCGTTGCCGCTGGAGCTGGATAACACACCAAAAGAAGAGGTTACCCGACGCGTCACCGAACTGCTGGATCTGGTTGGGCTGGGTGATAAGCATGACAGCTACCCGGCCAACCTCTCCGGCGGGCAAAAGCAGCGTGTAGCAATCGCTCGCGCGCTGGCAAGCAACCCAAAAGTGCTGCTGTGTGATGAAGCCACCAGCGCGTTAGATCCGGCCACCACGCGTTCTATCCTGGAACTGCTGAAAGACATTAACCGTCGTCTGGGCCTGACTATCCTCCTTATCACGCACGAAATGGACGTGGTGAAGCGTATCTGTGACTGCGTCGCCGTCATCAGCAACGGTGAGCTGATTGAGCAGGACACGGTCAGCGAAGTCTTCTCGCACCCGAAAACGCCTCTGGCTCAGCAGTTCATTCAGTCCACACTGCATCTGGATATTCCGGAAGATTATCTGGAACGTTTAAAAGCAGACGCAACGCCTGACAGCGTCCCGATGCTGCGCATGGAGTTCACGGGCCAGTCCGTTGACGCACCGCTGCTGTCCGAAACCGCGCGTCGCTTTAACGTGAATAACAACATTATTAGCGCGCAGATGGACTACGCCGGTGGCGTGAAGTTCGGCATTATGCTGACGGAAATGCACGGCACACAGGAAGAAACCCAGGCGGCAATTGCCTGGCTGCAAGAACATCACGTAAAAGTAGAGGTGCTGGGTTATGTCTGAGCCGATGATGTGGCTACTGGTTCGCGGCGTTTGGGAAACGCTGGCAATGACCTTCGTATCGGGCTTTTTTGGTTTTGTGATTGGGCTGCCGGTCGGCGTACTGCTGTACGTCACGCGCCCGGGTCAAATTATTGAAAACGCGAAGCTGTATCGCACGCTCTCTGCGCTGGTGAACATTTTCCGGTCTATTCCGTTCATTATTCTGCTGGTGTGGATGATTCCGTTTACGCGCGTTATTGTCGGGACGTCGATTGGTTTGCAGGCGGCAATTGTCCCGCTAACCGTAGGCGCCGCGCCGTTTATCGCCCGTATGGTGGAAAACGCCCTGCTGGAAATACCAACAGGCCTGATTGAAGCTTCCCGCGCTATGGGTGCGACGCCAATGCAGATCGTTCGCAAAGTTCTGCTGCCTGAGGCGCTGCCTGGGCTGGTGAATGCAGCAACCATCACGCTTATCACCCTGGTCGGTTATTCCGCGATGGGCGGCGCCGTGGGTGCTGGCGGTTTAGGCCAGATTGGATATCAGTACGGCTATATTGGCTATAACGCTACCGTAATGAATACCGTTCTGGTATTGCTGGTTGTGCTGGTTTACTTAATCCAATTCTCTGGCGATCGTATCGTCCGGGCTGTTACGCATAAATAACGTTACAAACAACACAAACTCGACGAGTTAAGGATATAACATGGCGTTTAAATTTAAGACCTTTGCAGCAGTAGGCGCACTGATTGGTTCGCTGGCACTGGTGGGTTGCGGTCAGGACGAAAAAGATCCGAACCACATCAAAGTAGGCGTTATCGTCGGTGCAGAGCAGCAGGTTGCTGAGGCCGCGCAGAAAATCGCGAAAGAAAAATATGGCCTGGACGTTGAGCTGGTGACCTTCAACGATTACGTTCTGCCGAACGAAGCGCTGAGCAAAGGCGACATTGACGCTAACGCCTTCCAGCATAAACCGTACCTGGATCAACAGATCAAAGATCGCGGCTACAAGCTGGTTGCTGTCGGTAACACCTTCGTTTACCCGATTGCCGGTTATTCCAAGAAAATTAAATCTCTGGATGAACTCCAGCCGGGTTCACAGGTTGCCGTCCCTAACGACCCAACCAACCTTGGCCGTTCGCTGCTTCTGCTCCAGAAAGTGGGCCTGATTAAACTGAAAGAAGGTGTTGGCCTGTTGCCGACCGTTCTGGACGTGACCGAAAACCCGAAAAATCTGAAAATTGTTGAGCTGGAAGCCCCTCAGCTGCCACGTTCTCTGGACGATGCACAGATCGCGCTGGCCGTTATCAACACCACTTACGCCAGCCAGATCGGTTTGACCCCTGCGAAAGATGGCATCTTTGTTGAAGACAAAGATTCCCCGTACGTCAACCTGATCGTGACTCGCGAAGACAACAAGGACGCGGAAAACGTGAAGAAATTCCTGCAGGCATATCAGTCTGAAGAAGTTTACCAGGAAGCCAATAAGGTGTTTAACGGCGGCGCGGTTAAAGGCTGGTAATCTCACCTCAGTGTAATATCATCAAGACGGGCATTTGCCCGTCTTGTCATTTGTGCGGTCAACTGCTTCAATATCTGACGTTTTGATTATCCACTGAGGAACTATTATGCGTGCTTTACCGATCTGTCTTTTAGCACTGATGCTGAGCGGCTGTTCTATGCTAAGCAGATCTCCTGTTGAACCCGTTCAAAGCACTGCAACCCCGCCAAAAGCGGAGCCAGCAAAACCGAAAGCGCCTCGCGCTGCGCCGGTACGTATTATTACTAAAGCCGACGAGCTGGTCGGTAAGCCATTCCGTGAATTGGGCGAAGTGAGCGGCGAATCCTGCCAGGCAACAAATCAGGACTCCCCTCCAAATATCCCAACAGCCCGCAAGCGTATGCAAATCAACGCGTCGAAAATGAAAGCCAACGCGGTGCTGCTGCACAGTTGCGAGGTCACCAGTGGTACGCCGGGCTGCTACCGTCAGGCGGTATGTATCGGTTCTGCGCTTAACATTACGGCGAAATGAGTTCATTTCAGTTCGAGCAGATAGGCGTTATCCGCTCCCCTTATAAAGAAAAGTTCGCCGTGCCGCGTCAGCCGGGTCTGGTCATTAACGGCGGCGGCGAGCTTCATCTTGTGGCGCCGTATAATCAGGCCGATGCAGTGCGCGGGCTTGAGGCATTCAGCCATTTATGGGTGGTGTTTGTGTTTCACCAGACCATGGAAGGCGGCTGGCGTCCTACCGTGCGTCCTCCTCGTCTGGGCGGAAATGCCAGAATGGGAGTTTTTGCCACCCGCTCAACGTTCCGACCGAATCCAGTCGGGATGTCGCTGGTCGAACTGAAAGGGATACGCTGTCAGAAAGATCGGGTGATCCTGGAGTTAGGTAGCCTTGACCTGGTTGATGGCACGCCGATCATCGATATTAAACCTTACCTGCCCTTCGCCGAAGCGCTGCCGGATGCCCGTGCAAGCTATGCTCAGGACGCCCCACAGGCAGAGATGCCGGTTTACTTCACATCTGAAATAACGACGCAAATCAGCCAGCTGGAAAAGCGCTATCCTCGTCTGCGTGACTTTATCGTCGAAGTCCTGGCGCAGGACCCTCGTCCCGCCTACCGCAAAGAGGAAGACGCAGGAAAAACGTACGCCGTCTGGCTGCTGGACTTTAACGTGCGCTGGCGCGTAACTGATGCAGGTTTTGAAGTGTTTGCCCTGGAACCCAGGTAATTTTGTTCTCCTCTCTTTTGGCATCTTTGCCACACTGGTAAACTAAACCACTTTTTTTGTGTCAGGCTGGTGTTTCAGCCTGTTCCAATCGTCGAAATGGAACCGTAACAACATGCGTACTAGCCAATATCTGCTCTCCACTCTGAAGGAGACACCTGCCGACGCCGAGGTGATCAGCCACCAGCTGATGCTGCGCGCCGGGATGATCCGCAAGCTGGCCTCCGGGTTATACACCTGGCTGCCGACCGGCGTGCGCGTCCTGAAAAAAGTCGAAAACATCGTGCGTGAAGAGATGAACAACGCCGGTGCTATCGAGGTGTTAATGCCGGTCGTTCAGCCTTCTGAACTGTGGCAGGAGAGCGGTCGCTGGGAGCAGTACGGTCCTGAACTGCTGCGTATTGCCGATCGTGGCGATCGTCCATTCGTCCTCGGCCCAACGCATGAAGAAGTGATCACCGATCTGATCCGTAACGAGCTGAGCTCTTACAAACAGCTGCCGCTGAACTTCTTCCAGATCCAAACCAAGTTCCGTGACGAAGTGCGCCCACGCTTTGGCGTGATGCGCTCTCGCGAATTCCTGATGAAAGATGCCTACTCTTTCCATACTTCTCAGGAATCACTGCAAGAGACCTACGACAAAATGTACGTGGCCTACAGCAAAATCTTCTCCCGCATGGGGCTGGATTTCCGTGCTGTACAGGCTGATACCGGTTCAATCGGCGGTAGCGCCTCTCATGAATTCCAGGTTCTGGCGCAGAGCGGCGAAGACGATGTAATTTTCTCTGACTCCTCTGATTACGCCGCCAACATTGAGTTCGCAGAAGCGCTGGCACCAAAAGAACCACGCGGCGCGGCAACGCAAGAGATGACGCTGGTTGATACGCCAAACGCGAAAACCATCGCCGAGCTGGTTGAACAGTTTAATCTGCCGATTGAAAAAACGGTCAAAACCCTGCTGGTGAAATCGGCTGAAGGCAGCGCCTACCCACTGGTAGCCCTGCTGGTCCGTGGCGATCACGAGCTGAACGAAGTGAAAGCCGAGAAGCTGCCGCAGGTTGCCAGCCCGCTGACCTTCGCGACGGAAGCCGAAATCCGCGCCGTGGTGAACGCAGGCCCAGGTTCTCTGGGCCCGGTGAATATGCCTGTTCCTGTAGTGATTGACCGCACCGTTGCGGCGATGAGCGACTTCGCTGCAGGGGCAAACATCGACGGTAAACACTACTTCGGCATCAACTGGGATCGTGACGTGGCGACGCCGGAAGTGGCTGACATCCGTAACGTGGTCGCAGGCGATCCAAGCCCGGACGGCAAGGGTACCCTGATGATTAAACGCGGTATCGAAGTAGGCCACATCTTCCAGCTGGGCGATAAGTACTCGCGCGCAATGAACGCTGCCGTTCAGGGCGAAGATGGTCGTAACCAGGTTCTGACCATGGGCTGCTACGGCATTGGGGTAACGCGCGTTGTTGCGGCCGCTATCGAGCAGAACTATGACGAACGCGGAATCGTCTGGCCGGATAACATCGCGCCGTTCCAGGTGGCGATCCTGCCAATGAACATGCACAAGTCTTACCGCGTGCAGGAGCTGGCAGAGAAACTCTACGCTGAGCTGAGCGCGAAAGGTATCGACGTGCTGATGGATGACCGTAAAGAGCGTCCTGGCGTGATGTTTGCTGATATGGAACTGATCGGTATTCCACACACCATCGTCATCGGCGACCGTAACCTCGACAGCGACGAGATTGAATACAAGTACCGTCGCAACGGCGAAAAACAGATGATCAAGACGGGCGACATTCTTGATTACCTGGTGAAAGCCATCAAAGGCTAAGAAACAAAAAAACCCCGCCAGTGCGGGGTTTTTTAATCGCTATAACTTATTTGCTTTCGCAGTCTTTACCCGCAGCAAACTTCGCGTCTTTATCTGCCACAAGCGTTTTCACCAGCTCACCGCTATCGGGGTTTGGCTCCAGCGTAAAATGCCCTTCAACCGTCAGCAACACTGGTTTGCTGTCGTTACCGCGCGCGACGGCATAGTCACGCTCCAGCTGGGCATTGTTCGCCACGCTGACTTTCTTCCCGGTTGCACAGTCAGTGAAGATTGCCGCATCCGCCATGTAGAAATACATCCCTCGCATCGCCATTGGGGTTGCAGGCAGGGTCGCTTTTACCGGGGCCAGTGTGTAGTTGAACTGAGATTCAATCGGATTGCCTTCGCGATCGAGCATCTCCATCCCCTCGCCTTTGGCGCGGAAATACGTTTTATCGCCCGTGGTATCAGTCAATACCAGCTTTTCAGCCGTACGCGCCCATGTTCCGTATGTTGCAAAAGAAGACGGCTCTTTCGCCCCCTGATAGCGCTGGTTCATCACCCAGGTGCCATCTTTTTGCAGGAACAGAGAGGTTTCGATGCCTTCACAATCTGCACATGGCAATACGCCGCGCCAGCTCTGCTGCATCGGCTTCAATTCTTCGTTTTGCGTTGGCTGTAGTACCTGTGTTTCTGAACGGTTGTTACAGCCAAAAAGCGCGAACAGGCTTGTCACGGCCAGCGCTGATAATAATGCTTTTTTCACAATACATTCCTTATGAAAAAGTGTGTCCCTTTCGTCACATTACGGATGACGGACTTTGCCACGCAGTGACTTTACGGTGGATTTCTGCGCCTTCGATGACAACCGACGTTCTTTCGATGCCCGCGTTGGACGTGTTGCCCGGCGACTTTTTTGTACAGCCGTCAGCTCTTTTATGACCGCCGCCAGTCTGGAAAGTGCCGCTTCCCGGTTCATTTCCTGGCTGCGATATTCCTGCGCTTTAATCACAATCACACCTTCACTGGTGATCAGATGATGGCTGGCGGCAAGCAGACTTTCTTTATAATACTCTGGCAGGCTGGAGGCCCGGATGTCAAAGCGCAAATGGATAGCCGTTGAGGCCTTGTTAACGTGCTGCCCCCCTGCGCCCTGAGCACGGATGGCGGTGATCTCCAGCTCGTGATCAGGGATGCTGACGTTTCGGGACAACTCAATCATGATACGGGCTGCCAGGCCGTGAGATGAATTTCCAGATTATTCTGAGAACCGGAAAGCCAGATGGCGCCGTCCTGAATCGTTGCCTGAAGCGCCATTGTCCGGCTGGCGAATGCGCTCAGCTGTGCCAGTTGTTCATCATCCAGATACCAGACGGTAAGATTTTTGAACTGCGCACATTTATTTTTGTTTTGCTGCCACCAGATCTCCGCCGCGCGCTGGTTATAGGCAAACAACGCCACTTCAGCTGACTGGGTGCACGCCTTTTTGATCCGGCGTTCATCCGGCAGGCCAAGCTCAATCCATAAATCGATACCCAGATGATCGTTGCGCAGCCAGGCTTCCGGTTCATCTTCCGCGCTTAAACCACGGGTAAATTGCAGACGCTCGTCGGCATACTTAATCCACGCCAGCAGGCGCAGCATCATGCGCTCCTGGGTTTCAGAAGGGTGACGCGCCAGCGTCAATGACGCATCCAGAAACTGGTTACGGTCAAGATCCGCCACATTGACCACAGCTTTATAAATTGTCGCTTTCAGCGCCATGAGAGAACTCCTTTCGAATCAGGCGTACATTGTAGCGAAAACCGCAGCAAAAGGCTGTTACGAGGTGGTGGCACCCCGTTATCAAGGCGCTGATATTGCTTAAATGAGTATGGTATAGTCACCTTGCTAAACCGAGTTTAACTTCGTAGGCTTAATGATATCTCACAGTAAGTCAGTACGCTGGCAGGAGGTGATGTGAATAATTATTGTGAGTTGATTCGCAGACGGTATGCGGAAATTGCCAGCGGAGATCTGGGGTACATCCCGGATGCGTTGGGCTGTGTATTGAACGTGCTGAATGAAGTGGCCTCTGATGAGAGCCTTTCTGAATCGGTCAGGGAAAAAGCAGCGTATGCTGCGGCGAATTTACTGGTGAGCGATTATGTCGATGAATGATACCTATCAACCCATCAATTGTGATGACTATGACAACCTCGAACTCGCCTGCCAGCATCATTTAATACTGACGCTGGAGCTAAAAGATGGCGAAGTGCTAAAGGCAAAGGCCAGCGATCTGGTTTCCCGTAAGAATGTGGAATACCTGGTTGTGGAAGATGCAGGTGCAACGCGTGAGCTACGCCTCGACAAAATTGCCAGTTTCAGCCATCCGGAAATCGGCACCGTCGTGGTGAGCGAATCCTGATAACCAACGGGCAGCCAGGCTGCCCGTTACGCTTTCCATTCAAAATTGACACCCGCTTCAGCCCACCCTTCCTGGGTAATAAACACACCTGCCGCCGCGATGAGCGTGTCGCCGTAAAACAGAAGCGGCGTGGTATCACGTCGCCAGGGCGGAACGTTCTGTTCCTGCCAGATTTTCTTCAGTTTACGCCCGCCGTTACGCCCAACGATATGCAGCATGCCGCTGGCCCTGAAGCGTATGGTGACGTTCTCGTCCGGCTCAGGTAGACGCACATTGCCCGAATGGCTTAACGCAACGACACCGGCATTCAACGGTAGCGTTAGTGCTTTTTCCGGCGACGGCCAGTCGAGCACAACGTCAGCCAGCGACGGCACAGATTTCACCCACCAGAGTTGCTCTTTATAGCGCCTGACGTCATAACCATTCAGGTGTATACACGGTGCGGCCTCTTCCCGCGCCTGTGCAACTTCTTCCCAGATACGGTTGAGCATCGCCCGGGACGGCATAACCGCACGGTGGGAAGCCAGCCAGCGACGAATCAGAGCAGCCCGACGCACGGGGCTCATCACTTTCAACGGCGCAATGTTAAGGGCACCGTCAGCGGTAGTCAGCGTATTCAGCTCCCCGCTCAGCAACTCATCCAGCAAGCTTTCCTGTTCAGCACAAAGCATGGCACTTCTGGCCACCGCTTCGGAAAAATGGGCCCAGCGCTCACTCAGCAGCGGTAAGACGCGCAGGCGCAGGAAGTTACGGTCGTAACTGTCGTCCTGATTGCTTTCGTCTTCAATCCAGCGCAGATGATGTTGCTGCGCCCAGGCTTCCAGTGATGCGCGCGTCTCACCCAGTAGCGGGCGGATGAGCTCTGTTTCAGCAAAACCAGCACGCTCAGGCATGGCGGATAAACCCGCAGGCCCGCTGCCCCGCTTGAGCGCCAGTAAAAACGTCTCGCACTGGTCGTCCAGATGCTGCGCGGTGACCAACGCTTCTCCAGGCTGTAACGCGCCGGAAAACGCGGCGTAGCGGGCTTTGCGCGCCTGCGCCTCAATACCCAGCCCTTCATCCTCAAGCGTGACGCGTTCAACGATTAGCGGGATCGCCCACCCTGAGCACACCGCTTCGCAGTGCGCCACCCAGTCGTCGGCATGGGGGCTTAAGCCGTGATGGATATGCATCGCCCGCAGCTGGACGTCAGGCTCACGGTCGCGCCAGAGCTTAAGACGGTGCAGCAAAACGGTGGAATCCAGGCCACCGCTGAACCCCACCAGCAGCTGGCGGTAGGGTGAAACGGCGTGCGCGATAGCGGGTAAGGTCATAGGAAATTACACATAAAAAATGCCCGAACTGAACGGGCATTATCACACATGACGGCGATTACTGCTGATAAAGCTCCAGCGGCAGACCGTCCGGATCGTTGAAAAAAGTGAAACGTTTATCGGTGAAGGGATCGATGCGAATTGCTTCACAGGCCACGCCGTGGGCTTCCAGATGCTTTACCGCGCTGTCCAGGTTATCGACGCTGAAGGCCAGGTGGCGCAGGCCGCAGGCTTCCGGGCGCGAAGGACGCGCTGGCGGGAAAGGAAAAGAGAACAGTTCAATCACATATTGTCCGTTTAACGCCAGATCGCCTTTCCAGGAATCGCGCTCCTCGCGGTAGGCCTCGCTCAACAGCGTAAAGCCGAGAATGTCGCAGTAAAAGGCCTTACTTTTCGCGTAATCGGTGGCAATGATCGCAATATGATGAACAGCTTTTAAACCCAGCATAGTTTCTCCTTTTTATGGTGCCCTGAACGTTACAACCGACAACCCGCCCCTGGCAAGCGGCCCCTTTTATTTTAGGACTCTCACCCAGTACACGCCGTTATCATCGCGTTTCGCACCGTGAATATCCGTCTCAAAGCCCGGATAGTGGCGCCCTATCGAACAGAGCATCAGCAGGAAATCGAGCACCGCCCGGCTCTCCTCGGTGATCATCTCGCCCGGCATCAGCAGCGGTACGCCCGGCGGATAAGGCAGGATCATGTTGGCTGATACCCGCCCGACCAGGTTCTCCAGCTCAATGGTTTCAACCTCCCCTTTCACCTGGCGTTGCCACGCCCTGTGCGGCGTGAGCTTCATTTCAGGCAGAACATCAAATGCCTGCAGCATCAGGCGCGGCAGATCGTGCTGGCGGATCAGCCTGTGGATCCCCTGGGCCAGATCCTGAATACGCATATTGCGGTAGAAGTCAGGATCTTCCGCGTAGAGATCCGGCAGCATATTCTTCACCCGCAGGTTAAGATCGTATGCGCGCTTAAACTCCATAAGCCCGCGCAGCAGGCCCATCGCGCGGGTTTTATCGATCCCGATACTGAACAGGAACAGCAAATTATAGGGGCCGGTTTTCTCCACCACCACGCCGCGCTCATCAAGGAACTTCGCCACCAGCGCAGCCGGGATCCCTTCCTCACCCATCACACCCTGCTCATTCATGCCCGGCGTCAGGATCGTCACCTTAACCGGATCGAGGAACATGTGGTCTGCATCAGCATCCCGAAAACCGTGCCAGCTTTCCCCCGGCGCGACGGGCCAGCATTCTGCCTCATCAATCTCTTCCGGCTGCCAGATATCAAAGAACCAGCCGTCCGCTTCATCTTTAAGTCGCTGAACCTCTTTTCGGAAATGCAGCGCCCGCTCCACCGAACGATTAATAAGGCGTTTCCCGGGATTGCCGCGCAGCATCGCCGCCGCCGTTTCGATGGACGCCACCAGCGGGTAGCTGGGCGACGTGGTCGTGTGCATCATGAAGGCTTCGTTGAAGGTGTCCTCGTCGTACTCACCCTTGATGTGAATGAGAGACGCCTGGGAAAACGCGGCCAGCATTTTGTGCGTCGACTGCGTCTCGAAGAACACCTTACCCGGCACCCGCTCGCCGCTCATCCCACTTTTACCCGAGTAAATCGGGTGGAAATTGGTGTAAGGCACCCACGCGGAGTCAAAGTGAATCGACGGCACGTCCAGCGTCTGCTTGATCCAGTTCGTGTTGTAAAGCAGCCCGTCATAGGTGGAGTTGGTGATCACCGCATGCACAGGCCAGCTTGCCTCGGGGATCGCCGCGATCTTATTTTCAATGGCTTCATGCGCGAACTCACGGCGAGGAATGCCGCCGAGGATCCCCAGCGCATTACGCGTGGGAGACAGCCAGAGCGGCACGACGTCACTCATCATCAGCAAATGCGCCAGTGATTTATGGCAGTTCCGGTCAATCAGCAGGGTGCTACCGGCAGGCGCGGCATACATGCCGACGATCTTGTTCGATGTCGAGGTTCCGTTGGTCACCATGTAGCTCTGCTCGGCACCAAAGGTCCGGGCGATGTACTCTTCGGCTTCCAGATGCGGGCCGGTATGATCCAGCAGAGAGCCTAACTCGGTGACCGAAATCGACACGTCCGCCTTCAGCGTGTTACCGCCAAAGAAATCATAGAACAGGCATCCCACCGGGCTTTTTTGATAGGCCGTTCCCGCCATGTGGCCTGGCGTACAGAAGGTGTACTTCCCTTCATTCACATAGGTGAACAGCGCACGCGTAAACGGCGGGGTGATGTTATCAAGGTATTCGCCGGTGTACTGCTGAATGCGGGTCGCAATGTCCTCGGCAACGCCGAGTGAGTATTCGAAGAACCACAGCGCCATACGCATATCGTGGGCGCTGACGTCCATGGTCGAGTGAGTGTTGATAAAGGCGTACAGCGGAAGATATTCGTTGAGCTTATTGATCTCGCTGCACAACTCCATGTCGTATTCGTCCCAGTCGAATATCACGCCACAGATGCGCGGATTGTGTTCGATGAATTTCAGCAGGTCGGCGCTGTTTTGCGGCCAGATTAGCTGATATCCGCGTGCTTTAAGGGCTTGCTCCAGCTCCTTGATGGGTTCGTCTTTATAAAAGACGCCGTGTGGCCCCATGATGGCAATGATGTTCATGGTTTACCTCCTTGAAAAACATCAGATAAGCATAGTTAAGGTAAACGGCAGGTATAAAAAAAGCCGCAACAATGTGCGGCTTTTAGGATAATTGTGAGGCTTACGCGTAACCGTAGGTCATCAGGCGCTGATAACGACGGTTGAGCAGATCTTCTGTGCTCAGCACGTCCAGATCAGCCAGGTCTGCCAGCAGCTGCGCTTTCAGGGAAGCAGCCATCACTTCCGGCTTACGGTGCGCGCCACCCAGCGGTTCAGGGATAACGGTGTCGATCAGCTTCAGCTCTTTCAGACGTGGGGCAATGATGCCCATCGCTTCCGCAGCCAGCGGCGCTTTATCGGCACTTTTCCACAGAATGGAGGCACAGCCTTCCGGAGAGATAACGGAATAAGTGCTGTACTGCAGCATATTCACTTTATCGCCCACGCCAATTGCCAGCGCACCGCCGGAACCACCTTCACCGATAACGGTACAGATGACCGGCACTTTCAGGCGAGACATCTCACGCAGGTTGCGTGCGATGGCTTCAGACTGACCGCGCTCTTCTGCGCCAACACCCGGGTAAGCACCCGGTGTGTCGATGAAGGTGATGATTGGCATATTGAAACGCTCAGCCATCTCCATCAGACGCAGGGCCTTACGGTATCCTTCTGGTGCTGGCATACCGAAGTTACGACGGATCTTCTCTTTGGTTTCACGGCCTTTCTGGTGACCAATGATCATCACCGGACGTCCATCCAGACGCGCGATACCGCCGACGATAGCTTTATCGTCAGCGTATGCGCGGTCGCCTGCCAGTTCGTCAAATTCGTCAAACGCCAGGCGGACATAATCCAGGGTGTACGGACGCTGTGGATGACGCGCCAGCTGGGCGATCTGCCATGCGCCGAGATCGGCAAAGATTTTGCGCGTCAGTTCTACGCTTTTTTCACGCAGACGATGCACTTCTTCGTCGATGTTAATATCCAGTTTTTCATCCTGACGGCTTACGGCTGTCAGAGAATCGATTTTCGCTTCCAGCTCTGCAATCGGCTGTTCGAAATCAAGGAAATTCAGACTCATAGTATTCCTGTATTAGTCAAACTCCAGTTCCACCTGCTCCGAACCAATGAGGCCACGGAGATCGTTCAGTAAACGATCGCTCGGAGAGACACGCCACGTTGCACCAAAGCGCAACCGCGCACGTGCATCCGCCCTCTGATAGTAGAGATGTACTGGAATGGTCCCCGAGCGGTGGGGTTCCAGAGACTGACGGAGTCGGTTTAAAAGCTGGTCATCAATTTGCCTGTCCGTCAGCGAGATAGCAAGCCCGCGAGCATATTTTTCCCGGGCTTCGTCAATGTCCATCACTTCGCGGGCGGTCATTTTAAGCCCCCCGCTGAAGTCATCAAAGCTGACCTGTCCGCTGACGATAAGTATGCGGTCTTTTTCCAGCAATTGCTGGTATTTATCCAGCGCGTCGGTGAACAACATCACCTCCAGACGCCCGGAACGGTCATCCAGGGTACAGATGCCGATACGATTGCCGCGCTTGGTGACCATTACCCTTGCAGCAATCACGAGCCCCGCAGCCGTGGTGATTTTACCACGTTCTGTCGGATGCATGTCTTTAAGCCTGTGGCCGCCGACATAGCGCTCAATTTCTTTCAGATACTGGTTGATCGGGTGTCCCGTCAGGTACAGGCCTAACGTCTCACGCTCCCCATCCAGCACCACCTGTTCTGGCCACGGCTGGCAGTTGGAATACGACTGCTCGATCTGCTCTGGCTCTTCCGCCAGCACGCCGAACATATCCGCCTGGCCAATGGCTTCCGCTTTAGCATGCTGATCGGCCGCTTTCAGCGCATCGCCGAGCGAGTTCATCAGCGCGGCGCGGTGTGGCCCCAGCCGGTCAAACGCACCGGACATGATCAGTTTTTCCAGCACGCGCCGGTTCAGTTTTTTGGTATCGGTGCGGGCGCACAGGTCGAACAGCTCGCGGAAATAGCCGCCGTTGTTACGCGCTTCGATGATCGCCTCGATCGGCCCCTCACCCACGCCCTTGATCGCGCCGATCCCATAGACGATTTCCCCGTCATCGTTGACGTGGAAATGGTACAGGCCCGAGTTAATATCCGGCGGCAGGATCTTAAGCCCCATGCGCCAGCACTCGTCCACCAGGCCAACCACCTTTTCGGTGTTGTCCATATCGGCGGTCATTACCGCCGCCATAAACTCAGCGGGATAGTGAGCCTTCAGCCACAGCGTTTGATATGACACCAAAGCATAAGCGGCGGAGTGGGATTTGTTAAATCCGTACCCGGCGAATTTCTCCACCAGGTCGAAGATTTTCATCGCCAGTTCGCCATCGACGCCGTTTTTCTTCGCCCCATCTTCAAAGATAGAACGCTGCTTGGCCATCTCTTCCGGCTTTTTCTTACCCATCGCACGACGCAACATATCTGCGCCGCCAAGGGTGTAACCAGAAAGCACCTGGGCGATCTGCATGACCTGTTCCTGATACAGGATGATGCCGTAGGTTGGCTCCAGTACCGGCTTCAGGCTTTCATGCTGCCACTGCACATCCGGATAGGAAATCTCTTCGCGCCCGTGCTTACGGTCGATAAAGTTATCTACCATCCCCGACTGCAACGGGCCCGGACGGAACAGAGCCACCAGCGCGATCATATCTTCGAAGCAGTCTGGTTGCAGACGCTTAATCAAATCTTTCATGCCGCGGGATTCAAGCTGGAAGACGGCTGTCGTCTCGGAGCGTTGCAGCATGTCGAAACTTTTCTTGTCATCAAGCGGGATAGCCGCGATATCCAGCGGCGGCTCGCCGTTCTTCTCACGGCGGGCGTTGATCATCTCCAGCGCCCAGTTGATGATGGTCAGCGTACGCAAACCAAGGAAGTCGAACTTCACAAGCCCGGCGTATTCAACGTCGTTCTTGTCGAACTGGGTGACCGGATGCTGGCCCGCTTCATCGCAGTACAGCGGCGCGAAGTCAGTGATTTTGGTCGGGGCGATAACCACGCCCCCCGCATGCTTACCGGCGTTACGCGTGACGCCCTCCAGCTTGCGCGCCATGTCGATCAGCGCTTTCACCTCTTCGTCGGCTTCGTAGATTTCCGGCAGCTGAGGTTCAGCTTCAAAGGCTTTCGCCAGGGTCATGCCCGGATCGGGCGGCACCAGCTTAGAGATTCGATCGACAAAACCGTAGGGGTGGCCCAGAACGCGGCCCACATCGCGGATAACCGCTTTCGCCGCCATCGTACCGAAGGTAATGATCTGTGAAACCGCATCACGACCGTACATATCGGCCACGTGCTCAATCACCTGGTCGCGTTTTTCCATGCAGAAGTCGACGTCGAAGTCGGGCATGGAGACACGTTCCGGGTTGAGGAAACGTTCGAACAGCAGGTCGAATTCCAGCGGATCGAGGTCGGTGATTTTCAATGCGTACGCCACCAGCGAGCCGGCTCCTGAACCACGGCCCGGGCCAACCGGTACGCCGTTATCCTTCGACCACTGGATGAACTCCATTACGATCAGGAAGTAGCCAGGGAACCCCATCTGGTTGATCACCTGGAGTTCAATATCCAGACGCTCGTCATATTCAGGACGCTTCTCTTTACGGACCGCTTCATCCGGGAAGAGGAATTCCAGACGCTCTTCAAGGCCCTCTTTCGATTTCATGACCAGGAAATCTTCCGTGGTCATGTCGCCCGTCGGGAACTGCGGCAGGAAATATTCGCCGAGACGCACGGTGACGTTGCAGCGCTTGGCAATCTCTACGCTATTTTCCAGCGCTTCCGGGATGTCGGAGAAGAGCTCACACATTTCCTCTTCGCTGCGCATGTACTGCTGCGATGAGTAATTGCGAGGACGTTTCGGATCGTCGAGGGTGAAGCCGTCGTGGATAGCGACGCGAATTTCATGTGCGTCAAAATCGCCCGGCTCAAGGAAGCGCACATCGTTGGTGGCTACCACAGGCAGGCCACGCGCTTCCGCCAGGGCGACGGCCGCATGCAGATAGCTCTCTTCATCCGCACGCCCGGTACGGATTAGCTCCAGGTAATAGCGATCCGGGAAATACTCTTCGTAGAACGAGACGCACTGATCCACCAGCACGTTGTTCCCGCGCAGCAGACATTTGCCGACATCACCCATACGGCCACCGGAGATCAGCAGCAGACCTTCGTTCAGCTCCGCCAGCCAGTCGCGGTCAATCCATGGACCCAGCGCGCCGTAGCCGCGCTGGTAGGCTTTTGAGATCAGCAGAGTGAGGTTCTGATAGCCCGTGTTATTCATGGCTAACACGGAAATTTGCGTCATCTCATCGCCGAGCAGGTCGCTCTGCACGTGGAAATCCGCGCCGACGATGGGCTTTAATCCTGCGCCATGCGCCGTTCCGTAGAACTTCACCAGGCCACACAGGTTGGTAAAATCGGTGATCGCCAGCGCAGGCATGCCAAGCGAGGCCGCCTTCTTTACCAGCGGCCCGGTCTTTGCCAGCCCATCGATCATGGAGTAGTCGCTATGCACCCGCAGGTGTACGAAACGTGGTTCAGCCATCTTCAGATCCCGCGTTACTTAATTGCTTGCGTCTTGATTCAGGACACCAGTCCCAGCGCGCGTTTCACCGGGCCAAAGCTGCGCCGATGATGTTCAGTTGCGCCATGTTCAGCCAGCTTTTCCAGATGGAAAGCCGTTGGATATCCCTTGTGCTGGGCGAAACCATACGCGGGATAAGTGAGGTCCAGCGCGGCCATTTCGGCATCGCGCGTCACTTTGGCAATGATTGACGCCGCACTGATTTCTGCGACGCGGCTATCGCCTTTAACAACAGCCATTGAAGGCATCGGCAGCGCCGGGCAACGGTTACCGTCGATCAGCACATACTCAGGCACAATCTTCAGGCCAGCAACGGCACGCTGCATCGCCAGCATGGTGGCGTGCAGAATGTTCAGATCGTCGATCTCATCCGGCTCTGCGCGCCCGAGACTCCAGGCCAGCGCCTTCTCTTTAATTTCATCGAACAGCGCCAGGCGGCGCTTTTCGCTCAGTTTTTTCGAGTCGTTCAGGCCAGGGATTGGGCGGGCTGGATCGAGGATCACCGCCGCGGTCACAACGGCACCCACTAACGGACCACGACCGACTTCATCCACACCGGCAACGAGGTGGGTATGGGGATAAATAAATTCCATCATTGTGCTAACTCCAGCACCGCATCGGCCGCCTGCTCATCAGCATTACAGCGGATCAGTTGATGCAGTTCACGGAAAGTATCATGCATCTGGTGGCTGGTTTTACCGTTGGCCAGCAGCGGCAGTAATGCATCAGCCAGTGCCTGCGGCTGGCATTCATCCTGCAAGAGTTCTTTCACCAGCTCGCGACCTGCAAGCAGGTTTGGCAGGGATACGTAGTCTGTTTTTACCAGACGTTTTGCCAGCCAGAAGGTAAACGGTTTCATGCGATAACCGACCACCATTGGGCATTTTGCCAGCATACACTCCAGCGCAGCCGTGCCGGAAGCCAGCAGTGCGGCATCGCTCGCAAACATGGCTTGCCGTCCTTTCCCGTCCAGCAGGCGGACGTGAAGATCCGCGGCAACCTCGGCTTTGATACGCTCAAACTGCTCGCGGCGTTTGGCATTCACCAGCGGCACGACCACTTCAAGGTCTGGGTACGTCTTGCGGAGAATTTGCGCCGTTTTCAGGAAATCGGCACTGAGCATTTCAACTTCCGCACCCCGGCTCCCTGGCAGCAGCGCCAGACAGTGCACATCATGCGGGATGCCCAGTTCGTCACGCGCCGCATTTTTATCAGGGTCCAGCGGCATGGCATCCGCCATGGTATGACCGATAAAACGGCACGGGACATTAAACCTGTCGTAAAACGCTTTTTCGAAAGGCAGAAAAGCCAGCACCAGATTGGTCGACCGTCCGATTTTGAAAACGCGTTTCTGTCGCCACGCCCACACGGACGGGCTGACGTAATGGATAGTTTTGATCCCCTGCTTTTTCAGGTTCCCTTCAAGGGTAATATTGAAATCAGGTGCATCAATGCCGACAAAGACATCGGGCTTGAGGTCGGTAAAGCGGCGGGTAAGATCGGCGCGAATATGCAGCAGGCGACGCAGGCGGCCCAGCACCTCGACGATGCCCATCACAGCCAGCTCTTCCATTTCATACCAGGCTTCACAGCCTTCGGCCTGCATCAGCGGCCCAGCCACGCCCACAAAGCGGGCATTGGGTACACGGGCTTTAAGCGCGCGGATAAGACCTGCACCAAGAATATCGCCGGAGGTTTCTCCGGCGACCAGGGCGATAGTAAGCGGACGACTGTCGACCATTAACGAATCAGACCACGGGTTGAACGTTCAAAGAATTCCATGAACGTTTTCACTTCAGGATGCTTATTCGCCAGCTCGGCAATTTCCGGCTTCGCCTCTTCCAGCGTTTTACCGCTACGGTACAGCAATTTGTACGCGTTGCGGATCGCGGTAATCGCTTCGCGGCTAAAGCCACGACGCTTAAGGCCTTCAATGTTCACGCCAAACGGCGTGGCATGGTTGCCCTGCGCAATCACAAACGGTGGGACGTCCTGCGCCACACCGGAGCACCCGCCGACCATCACGTGTGCACCGATGATGCAGAACTGATGGACTGCGGTCATGCCGCCAATAATTGCGAAATCATCGACCGATACGTGCCCCGCCAGCGTTGCGTTGTTGGCGAGAATACAGCGGCTACCCACGGTACAGTCGTGCGCAATATGCGCATTAACCATAAACAGGTTGTCGCTGCCCACCTTCGTCAATCCACCGCCTTGCGTTGTACCACGATGAATGGTGACGCTTTCGCGAATGCGGTTACGATCGCCGATTTCCACGCGGGTCGGTTCGCCAGCATACTTAAGATCCTGGTTAACTTCGCCGATGGAGGCGAACTGATAGATCTCATTGTTGCAGCCAATGGTGGTATGACCATTCACGACAACGTGAGATTTCAGTACTGTACCCTCACCAATTTCGACATGGGGTCCAACAATACAAAACGGGCCAATGTGGACGTTTGCGCCAATGATGGCACCCGTTTCCACAATGGCGGTAGGATGAATAAAGGCGGATTTATCAATCACGTATCAGGCCTCCCGGCTACGCGCACACATCATTGTCGCTTCGCAAACAACTTTGCCGTCAACCATAGCTACGCCTTTGAAGCGAGTCAGGCCGCGACGCGTTTTTTCAAAAGTGACTTCCATGATCATTTGATCACCAGGCACGACCGGACGCTTGAAGCGCGCCTCATCGATACCCGCGAAGTAATAGAGTTCACCCGGCTCCAGTTTACCTACGCTTTTAAACGCCAGAATACCGGTAGCCTGTGCCATCGCTTCCAGGATCAACACACCCGGGAAGATAGGTTTACCAGGGAAGTGCCCCTGGAAGAATGGCTCGTTAACGGAGACATTTTTCACTGCGCGCAGAAAACGACCTTCTTCAAAATCCAGCACACGGTCTACCAGTAAAAACGGGTAGCGGTGCGGCAGAAGTTCTAAAATCTCTTCAATATGCAGAGTATGAGTGTCAGTAGTCAAAATACTCTTCCTGTCAAATGTACTAAGTAGCAATAATAACACGGCCTGCCGGTTTATAAACAAAGCCGACAGGCCGGGAAATTTAGCGTTAAACGGATGAACGCTTAGTCTTGTTGATCGATTTTGCGCTCAATCGCTTTGAGTCGCTTGCTCATATCATCAATATTCATCACCAGTGCAGCTGTTTTACGCCATACCTTGTTCGGTTGCAGCGGGATACCGGAGGAATAAACGCCGGGCTCAGTGATGGGACGCATCACCATACCCATCCCCGTCACCGTGACTTTGTCGCATATTTCCATATGGCCATTGATCACGCTGGCACCGCCTATCATGCAGTAACGGCCTATTTTCAGGCTGCCTGCCATGATAACACCACCCGCAACTGCGGTATTGTCGCCAATCACAACGTTATGTGCAATCTGGCACTGGTTGTCTATGATAACACCGTTACCAATAATGGTGTCGTCAAGTGCACCACGGTCAATGGTTGTGCAAGCGCCGATCTCAACGCGATCGCCGATAATCACGCGACCCAGCTGCGGGATCTTAACCCAGTTACCCCGATCGTTGGCGTAACCGAATCCGTCAGAACCAATCACCGTGCTGGACTGTACGAGGCAATTCTCGCCAATCTCAACCTCATGGTAGACAGAAACATTGGCCCACAGACGAGTCCCTGCGCCAATTTTCGTATTTTTTCCAACAAAGCAGCCTGGCCCAATCACCACGTTATCACCCAGCACAACGCCGGATTCGATAACGGCGTTTGCGCCGACTGCCACGTTGTTACCCAGCTGAGCCGTTGGATCAATCGCAGCGCTGGCTGCAATGTCCTGCGCCGGCTGCGGCGTGGTATCAAGAATTTGGGCCATGCGTGCATAGGTCAGGTAGGGATTTTTCACTACCAGTGCAGCGTTAGTGGCAAACGGAAGATCGTCCTGCGTCAGAACAACGGCAGACGCCTGGCACTGAGCCAGGTGTTCACGGTACTTATGGCTTACCATGAAGGTAATAGTGCCTGCTTTAGCAGATTGCATGGACGCAACAGCGGTGATGACGATATCGCCATCACCGTGTAATTCTGCATCCAACTGCTGAGCTAAATCAGCCAGTCGAATTGAAGGCATTACTTATTTAACCTGTTTCAGAACATCAGCGGTGATGTCTTTAACATCGCTGCTGTTGAATGCAACGGCGTTCGCATCAACAACCAGATCGATGCTCTGATCGGCTGCTACTGCTTTAACGGCAGACTGAATACGCGTCACCAGCTTGCCACGCTCTTCGTTAGAACGACGCTGACGATCCTGCTCGAAAGCCTGCGCTTTCTGAGAGAAGGTCTGGCGCTGAGACATGACATCTTTTTCCAGTTTGCTGCGCTCGCTCGCTTTCATGGTAGAACCATCACGCTGTAAACGCTGCATCTTGGACTGAAGATCACCTTCCATACGTTGCAGTTCGCTCGCACGGCCTTTGAATTCGTTTTCCAGCGTTGCAGAAACGCCCGTTTTCTGTGCAACCTGCTGGAACAAATTACCCATGTTGACGATTGCAATTTTGTCCGCTGCCTGAGCAGAAGTTGCCATCGCTAAACCGAGACCTGCAGCTAATAACCACTTTTTCACAATTAACTCCTTACCATCCCATTGGCACCCGAGGGGTGCCGTTCTTTGCGTGGCAAGGCGACCGTTTTACCGATCGCCGGTTGTCAGCGCTACACTGCCAACGCATTCCATTGCAGCGGATTATTACCAGGTTTTACCAATGTTAAACTGGAACTGCTCCGCTTTGTCTCCATCGTATTTCTTGAACGGCTGGGCGTAGGAGAAGACCAACGGCCCCAGCGGTGACATCCATTGTAATGCGATACCTGCGGACATGCGAATGTTGCCCGGATCGCTGTAGTCCGGAACGCCCGCTGCACGCATCTGGGCGGTATTCTCCCAGTTGGTATCCCACACCGTA
>NZ_JABMCU010000059.1:0-22266 GCF_013179605.1 Enterobacter sp. CM29
CTGCTCGATCTCCTGCCAGGCGCGTTCGATACCGATACGCTCGACTTCATCGCTCGCATCGCGCAGGCCAGCGGTGTCGATGATGTGCAGCGGCATGCCGTCGATATGGATATGCTCGCGCAGGACGTCGCGGGTAGTGCCGGCTATGTCGGTCACGATCGCCGCTTCACGGCCCGCCAGAGCGTTCAGCAGGCTTGATTTCCCGGCGTTGGGGCGACCAGCAATCACCACCTTCATGCCCTCACGCAGCAGGCTGCCCTGGCGCGCTTCGGCGCGAACGGCATCCAGATCGTTCATCACCTGGTTGAGCTGGGCTTCGATTTTGCCGTCAGAAAGGAAGTCAATCTCCTCGTCCGGGAAGTCGATAGCCGCTTCAACATAGATTCGCAGGTGAGTAAGTGCTTCCACAAGGTGATTCACGCGTGCGGAAAATGCCCCCTGCAACGAGTTCAGCGCGGAGCGGGCTGCCTGTTCGGAACTGGCGTCGATCAGGTCGGCAATCGCTTCGGCCTGAGCCAGGTCGAGCTTATCGTTCAGGAAGGCACGCTCGGAGAACTCACCCGGCTTCGCAATGCGCAGGCCAGGCAGGGTCAGAATACGTTTCAACAGCAGGTCGAGGATCACCGGGCCGCCGTGACCCTGAAGCTCCAGCACGTCTTCGCCGGTAAAGGAGTTTGGGCCGGGGAACCACAGCGCAATGCCCTGGTCCAGCGAGGTGCCGTCGGCATCTTTAAATGGCAGATAATCAGCGTAGCGCGGCTTTGGCAGTTTACCCAGCACCGCTTCGGCCACCTCACGCGCCTTCAGGCCGGAGATGCGCAGAATGCCTACACCACCGCGTCCCGGTGGGGTTGCCTGGGCGACGATAGTGTCGTTATGGCTCATGGTTGCTCTCGTTCAATACAAATAAAAAAGGCGGTCAATCGACCGCCCTTATTTTAGCGTTAAGTTACCGAATCAGGACTTTTTCTTTTCGCGGCTATGCAGGCCACGTTTTTCCAGACCACGGTAAATCAGCTGCTGCTGGATGATGGTCACCAGGTTGCTGACGATATAGTACAGCACCAGACCTGACGGGAACCACAGGAAGAACACGGTGAAGATGACCGGCATAAAGGTCATGATCTTCTGCTGCATCGGGTCAGTCACGGTGGTCGGAGACATCTTCTGGATGAAGAACATCGTCACGCCCATCAGGATCGGCAGGATGTAGTACGGGTCCTGTGCGGACAGGTCATGGATCCACAGGGCGAACGGCGCGTGGCGCAGCTCAACGGAACCCATCAGCATGTAGTACAGCGCAAGGAAGATTGGCATCTGAATCAGCAGCGGGAAGCAACCACCCAGTGGGTTCACTTTCTCTGCTTTATACAGGGCCATCATCTCCTGGCTCTGACGCTGTTTGTCATCGCCCAGACGCTCACGCATAGCCTGAATCTTCGGCTGTAGCATACGCATCTTCGCCATGGAGGTGTACTGCGCTTTAGTCAGCGGGTACATGATGCCACGAACGATAAAGGTGATAACGATGATGGAGAAGCCCCAGTTACCCAGGAAGCTGTGGATGAACTTCAGCAGCTTAAACAGCGGCTGAGAGATGAACCACAACCAACCGTAATCAACGGTCAGATCCAGGTGCGGCGCAACGGCAGCCATTTTGTCCTGGATTTCCGGGCCGACCCACAGGGTGCTTGCCAGCTTACCGGTTTGACCCGGCTGCACCAGAACCGGCTGAGATTTGTAGCCGATGGCTGCAATACCGTTGCCGAGGTTCGCGGTGTAGAAGTTGTTCGTACCGTCGTTATTCGGTACCCACGCCGTCGCGAAATACTGTTGCAGCATTGCGACCCAACCGCCTTTAGAGCTGACGTTCAGGTTTTCGTTATCGGCAATGGTGTCGAATTTGTATTTCTCGTACTTGGTATCTGGCGTGGAGTAAGCCGCGCCACGGAAGGTATGCAGCGCAAAGTTGCTGCTTCCGGTGTCACGGTGAGACGGCAGATTGATGGACTGCTTCAGCTGACCAAAGGTAGAGATTTCCAGCGGTTTCGCACCGGTGTTCTGTACGCTGTAGCCCACGTTCACCGCATATTCACCGCGTTTCAGGGTGAAGGTTTTGGTGAAGGTGTTGCCTGCCGCGTCGGTGTAGGTCATCGGAATAACCAGTTCGTTCTGACCATCAGCCAGCACAAAGGTGTCATTCTCGACGTTATACAGTGGACGCGCACCGTTCGCCGGGTTATCCGGGCCATCACGACCGGTCAGGCCGCTCTGTGCCTGGTAGATAAACTCAGGCGTGGTTTCCAGTAACTGGAACGGTTCGGTAGACTTCAGCTCTTTCGGGTAGGTCAACAGCAGCGCCTGCTCAACATCACCACCACGGGTGTTGATAGTCAGCTCAAGCACATCGGTCTTAACCGTAATCTGTTTCCCCTGGCCACTGGCCGGTACGCCCTGGTCGGCGGCGCTACCCGCTGCGGTGGTCGTGGTCTGCGTGGTCTGCTGCTGGGGTTGAGGATTTTTATCCTGCTCCCATGCCTGCCAGATCATGAAAGACACGAACAACAAAGCGATGATAAGAAGATTGCGTTGCGAATCCATCGTTAGTGTTCTCTGGTATCAAAAGGTCCTGGAGGGACGGGGTCGTCTCCACCTGGGTGTAAAGGGTGGCATTTTAATACGCGTTTCACCGTCAACCAACTGCCTTTTATCACTCCAAACCTGCGCAATGCCTCAATTCCGTAGCTTGAGCATGTTGGCGTGAAACGGCAATGTGGCCCGAGTAGCGGACTAATCAGGCGTTGATAGACCCGAATGAGGGCTATCAGGACCCGCGAGCCAGGCGACAGTGGCGGCGCCATAATTTTTCCAACGCTTCCGAGAGAGCACGGTTATCGAGGTCGGCAACCCCTTTTTTAGCCACCACCACGAAATCCATTGAAGGCAGTTCGTGCTGACGTAAACGGAAGCTTTCACGCGTCAGACGTTTAATCCGGTTGCGTTCATGCGCACGCTTAACGTTTTTCTTGGCGACTGTGAGACCGATGCGGGGATGCCCCAGCGAATTTTGGCGGCCGAGGATGGTGATTTGCGGCGTGCCAGCCCGTAGTGGCTGCTGGAAGACGAAAGTGAAATGAGTGGGAGTTAACAAACGTAACTCCCTGGGAAATGCGAGCTTAACCACTCAGGGGTTAGCTTTATTACTTGGAAACGGTCAGACGAGCGCGGCCTTTAGCACGACGACGTGCCAGAACCTGACGACCATTTTTAGTAGCCATACGAGCACGGAAGCCGTGAGAACGGTTGCGCTTCAGTACAGACGGTTGAAAAGTGCGTTTCATGGCGATTTCTACCTAAACTTGAATAAATTCACTGACTTTTGCGTATACCCGAACGAGATTCGAACGACTAACGCCTCAGCGTGGGTGATTAAAGAGGCCGGATTGTAATAATTGTACACTCCGGAGTCAATTCTCTTTCCTTAAATCCCTGCGTATTTCCGCACGATTTCGCGTGGAAAATGAGCAACGAACGACGCAGGAAGATGAGCATCACGCGCCGGGTCGAGGATTATACGGGCTCGCCAACAAAGCGCAAGGATCCTCCTGGATCTTCGTTAGATCATTTAAGCCCAAAATTGTCTGTGCTCATTAAATTTTCCAATATGCGGCCTAAATCGCGAGGCACTCGCGTCAGGATCGTTTACACTTACCCGATTCCGGATCTTCCTGTGGATAAATCGGGAAGAATCTGTGAGAAACAGAAGATCTCTGGCTCAGTTTAGGCTATGATCCGCGGTCCTGATCGGGATCCAGCGATCCTGGCCGGACATAAACACAACATCGTTCAGGCTGTATCAACGATAGCGTGTATAACCGCAGATAGCGGTTCGCACATCACCCTGATGGGGTCATGTCGATGTGCGCCAACAATCATGAATATTCAATAGTTTTCTTTTATTGTTCGAGTGGAGTCCGCCGTGTCACTTTCGCTTTGGCAGCAGTGTCTTGCCCGATTGCAGGATGAGTTACCAGCCACAGAATTCAGTATGTGGATCCGCCCATTGCAGGCGGAACTGAGCGATAACACGCTGGCTTTGTACGCGCCAAACCGTTTCGTGCTCGATTGGGTAAGGGATAAATACCTTAATAACATCAATGGACTGCTGAACGATTTCTGCGGGTCAGATGCCCCACAGCTGCGTTTTGAAGTGGGCACAAAGCCGGTCACCCAAACCGTTCGTGAAGTTGTCAATGTGGCAGCCCCTGCACAGGCGGCGCCCGCTCCAGCGCCTCGCGTTGCACCGGCTCGTCAGGGCTGGGATAACGTTCCAGCCCCCGCTGAGCCTACCTACCGCTCTAATGTTAACGTGAAACACACGTTCGATAACTTCGTTGAAGGTAAGTCGAACCAGCTGGCGCGCGCGGCGGCCCGCCAGGTTGCCGATAATCCCGGTGGTGCTTACAACCCGCTGTTCCTTTATGGCGGCACGGGTCTCGGTAAAACGCACCTGCTGCATGCGGTGGGCAACGGCATTATGGCGCGTAAGCCCAATGCCAAAGTAGTGTATATGCACTCCGAACGCTTCGTTCAGGACATGGTAAAAGCCCTGCAAAACAATGCGATCGAAGAGTTTAAACGCTACTACCGTTCCGTTGATGCGCTGCTGATCGATGACATCCAGTTCTTTGCCAATAAAGAACGATCGCAGGAAGAGTTTTTCCACACCTTTAACGCCCTGCTGGAAGGCAATCAGCAGATCATTTTGACCTCGGATCGTTATCCAAAAGAGATCAACGGCGTTGAAGATCGTCTCAAATCCCGCTTCGGCTGGGGCCTGACCGTGGCGATCGAGCCGCCGGAGCTGGAAACCCGCGTCGCGATCCTGATGAAAAAAGCCGACGAGAACGACATTCGCCTGCCGGGTGAAGTGGCGTTCTTTATTGCCAAGCGCCTGCGTTCCAACGTTCGTGAGCTGGAAGGGGCACTGAACCGCGTTATCGCCAACGCCAATTTTACCGGTCGTGCGATCACCATCGATTTTGTGCGTGAAGCGCTGCGCGATTTGTTGGCATTGCAGGAAAAACTGGTCACCATCGACAATATTCAGAAGACGGTGGCTGAGTACTACAAGATCAAAGTGGCAGATTTACTGTCTAAACGTCGTTCCCGCTCGGTGGCGCGTCCGCGTCAGATGGCGATGGCGCTGGCAAAAGAGCTAACCAACCACAGCCTGCCGGAAATCGGTGATGCGTTTGGTGGCCGTGACCATACGACCGTGCTGCACGCCTGTCGCAAGATCGAGCAGTTACGCGAAGAAAGCCACGACATAAAAGAAGATTTTTCCAATTTAATCAGAACATTATCATCGTGACGCTATGAAATTTACCGTTGAACGTGAACATTTATTAAAACCGCTGCAACAGGTGAGTGGCCCATTAGGCGGCCGCCCTACGCTGCCTATTCTTGGAAACCTGCTGCTTCAGGTCGCGGACGGTACGCTGTCGCTGACCGGCACAGATCTGGAAATGGAAATGATCGCGCGCGTTACGCTGACTCAGCCGCACGACGCGGGCGCGACCACGGTTCCGGCACGTAAATTCTTTGATATTTGCCGTGGGCTGCCGGAAGGCGCTGAAATCGCCGTGCAGCTGGAGGGCGACCGCATGCTGGTGCGCTCTGGCCGCAGCCGTTTCTCCCTCTCCACGCTGCCCGCTGCGGACTTCCCGAACCTGGATGACTGGCAGAGCGAAGTTGAATTTACCCTGCCGCAGGCGACGATGAAGCGTCTGATTGAAGCCACGCAGTTCTCTATGGCGCATCAGGACGTTCGTTACTACTTAAACGGCATGCTGTTCGAAACCGAAGGTGAAGAGCTGCGTACCGTGGCTACAGACGGTCACCGTCTGGCGGTCTGTTCTATGCCGATTGGCGATTCACTGCCAAACCATTCGGTGATCGTACCGCGTAAAGGCGTAATTGAACTGATGCGTATGCTCGACGGCGGCGACACCCCGCTGCGCGTGCAGATTGGTAGCAACAATATTCGTGCCCACGTGGGCGATTTTGTCTTCACATCGAAGCTGGTAGACGGACGTTTCCCGGATTATCGCCGCGTATTGCCGAAGAACCCGGACAAAACGCTGGAGGCAGGTTGCGACATCCTCAAGCAGGCGTTCGCGCGTGCCGCTATTCTCTCCAACGAGAAATTCCGCGGCGTACGTCTGTACGTGAGTGAAAACCAGATCAAAATCACCGCCAACAACCCGGAGCAGGAAGAGGCAGAAGAGATTCTGGACGTCACCTACGCCGGGGCTGAGATGGAAATCGGCTTCAACGTCAGCTATGTGCTGGATGTGCTGAATGCACTGAAATGCGAGAACGTTCGCATCCTGCTGACTGACTCCGTTTCGAGCGTACAGATTGAAGATGCCGCATCACAGTCGGCTGCTTATGTTGTCATGCCAATGAGACTGTAATGTCGCTCACCCGTCTGTTGATCCGCGACTTTCGCAACATCGAGAGCGCGGATCTCGCTTTATCCCCTGGCTTTAATTTCCTGGTTGGCGCGAACGGCAGCGGCAAAACCAGCGTGCTGGAAGCCATCTATACGCTCGGTCATGGCCGGGCGTTTCGCAGTTTGCAGATTGGTCGCGTGATTCGCCACGAGCAGGATGCGTTTGTGCTGCATGGGCGCTTGCAGGGTGCCGAGCGGGAAACCGCCATCGGCCTGACCAAAGACAAGCAGGGCGACAGCAAGGTGCGCATCGACGGCACCGACGGCCACAAGGTGGCGGAGCTGGCACTGCTGATGCCGATGCAGCTGATTACGCCGGAGGGGTTTACTTTACTCAACGGCGGCCCCAAATACAGAAGAGCGTTCCTCGACTGGGGATGCTTTCACAATGAAGCCGGTTTCTTTAACGCCTGGAGCAATCTGAAGCGTCTGCTTAAACAGCGTAACGCCGCATTGCGCCAGGTCACGCGCTACGCCCAGCTGCGTCCGTGGGACATGGAATTAATTCCTCTTGCGGAACAAATCAGCCGCTGGCGTGCCGAATACAGCGCAGGTATCGCCGAAGACATGGCCGACACCTGCAAACAGTTTTTACCCGAGTTCTCTCTCACCTTCTCTTTCCAGCGTGGCTGGGAAAAAGAGACGGATTATGCCGAGGTGTTAGAGAGAAGCTTCGAGCGCGATCGCATGTTGACCTACACCGCGCACGGCCCGCACAAGGCGGATTTCCGCATTCGTGCCGACGGTGCGCCGGTGGAAGACACGCTGTCGCGCGGGCAGCTGAAGCTCCTGATGTGCGCGCTACGCCTGGCGCAGGGGGAGTTCCTCACCCGCGAAAGTGGGCGACGCTGCCTGTACCTGATAGATGATTTTGCCTCGGAACTTGACGACGCGCGGCGCGGGCTACTTGCCAGCCGCTTAAAAGCCACGCAGTCGCAGGTTTTCGTCAGCGCCATTAGCGCTGAACACGTTATGGACATGTCGGACGAAAATTCGAAGATGTTTACCGTGGAAAAGGGTAAAATAACGGATTAACCCAAGTTGAAATGAGCGAGAAACGTTGATGTCGAATTCTTATGACTCCTCCAGTATCAAAGTCCTGAAAGGACTGGATGCGGTGCGTAAGCGCCCGGGTATGTATATCGGCGACACGGATGACGGCACCGGTCTGCACCACATGGTATTCGAGGTGGTAGATAACGCTATCGACGAAGCGCTCGCGGGTCACTGTAAAGACATCGTGGTCACGATCCATGCGGACAACTCCGTGTCCGTTACCGATGATGGTCGTGGCATCCCAACCGGTATTCACCCGGAAGAGGGCGTATCTGCTGCGGAAGTTATCATGACCGTTCTGCACGCAGGCGGTAAGTTCGATGATAACTCCTATAAAGTTTCCGGCGGTCTGCACGGCGTAGGCGTATCCGTGGTAAACGCCCTGTCGCAGAAGCTGGAGCTGGTTATCCAGCGCGAAGGCAAAATTCACCGCCAGATTTACACCCATGGTGTGCCGCAGGCACCGCTGGCCGTTACCGGTGATACCGACAAAACCGGTACCATGGTGCGTTTCTGGCCGAGCCTTGAAACCTTCACCAACGTCACCGAATTCGAGTACGAGATCCTGGCGAAACGCCTGCGTGAACTGTCGTTCCTGAACTCCGGCGTGTCGATTCGACTGCGCGACAAACGCGACAACAAAGAAGACCACTTCCACTACGAAGGCGGTATCAAGGCGTTCGTTGAGTATCTGAACAAGAACAAAACGCCAATTCACCCGAATATCTTCTACTTCTCTACTGAAAAAGACGGTATCGGCGTGGAAGTGGCACTGCAGTGGAACGATGGTTTCCAGGAAAACATCTACTGCTTTACCAACAACATTCCACAGCGCGACGGCGGTACTCACCTTGCGGGCTTCCGCGCGGCGATGACCCGTACCCTGAACGCCTACATGGACAAAGAAGGCTACAGCAAAAAAGCGAAAGTCAGCGCCACCGGTGACGATGCCCGTGAAGGCCTGATTGCCGTGGTCTCCGTGAAGGTGCCGGATCCGAAATTCTCCTCACAGACCAAAGACAAGCTGGTCTCTTCTGAGGTGAAATCGGCGGTTGAACAGCAGATGAACGAACTGCTGAGCGAATACCTGCTGGAAAACCCGTCCGACGCGAAAATCGTGGTGGGTAAAATTATCGATGCGGCGCGTGCCCGTGAAGCGGCGCGTAAAGCCCGTGAAATGACCCGTCGTAAAGGCGCGCTGGACCTGGCAGGCCTGCCGGGCAAACTGGCTGACTGCCAGGAACGCGATCCGGCGCTGTCTGAACTGTACCTCGTGGAAGGGGACTCCGCGGGCGGTTCTGCGAAGCAAGGCCGTAACCGCAAGAACCAGGCGATTCTGCCGCTGAAGGGTAAAATCCTCAACGTTGAGAAAGCGCGCTTCGACAAGATGCTCTCTTCTCAGGAAGTGGCGACGCTCATCACCGCGCTCGGCTGCGGCATCGGTCGCGACGAGTACAACCCGGACAAACTGCGCTATCACAGCATCATCATCATGACCGATGCGGACGTCGACGGCTCGCACATTCGTACGCTGCTGTTGACCTTCTTCTATCGTCAGATGCCGGAAATCGTTGAGCGCGGCCACGTCTACATTGCCCAGCCGCCGCTGTATAAAGTGAAGAAAGGCAAGCAGGAACAGTACATTAAAGATGACGAGGCGATGGATCAGTACCAAATCGCGATCGCCCTTGATGGTGCGACCCTGCACGCAAACTCCAGCGCGCCAGCGCTGGCCGGTGAACCGCTGGAGCGTCTGGTCTCCGAGTTCAACGCCACGCAGAAAATGATTGGCCGTATGGAGCGTCGCTATCCGAAAGCGCTGCTGAAAGAGCTGATTTATCAGCCAACCCTGACCGAAGCCGAGCTGAGCAACGAGCAGACCGTCACCCGCTGGGTGAACACCCTGGTGAGCGAGCTGAACGAGAAAGAGCAGCACGGCAGCCAGTGGAAGTTTGACGTTCAGCAGAACGCTGAGCAGCAGTTCGAGCCGATCGTACGCGTGCGTACCCACGGCGTCGATACCGACTACCCGCTGGAGCACGAGTTTGTTACCGGTCCGGAATACCGCCGTATCTGCACCCTCGGCGAGAAGCTGCGTGGTCTGATCGAAGACGACGCGTTTATCGAACGTGGCGAGCGTCGTCAGCCGGTAGCCAGCTTCGAACAGGCGCTGGAGTGGCTGGTGAAAGAGTCCCGTCGTGGCCTCTCTATTCAGCGTTATAAAGGCCTGGGCGAAATGAACCCGGATCAGCTGTGGGAAACCACCATGGATCCGGAAAGCCGTCGCATGCTGCGCGTCACCGTTAAAGACGCAATCGCAGCGGATCAACTGTTCACCACCCTGATGGGCGATGCGGTTGAACCACGTCGCGCCTTCATCGAAGAGAACGCCCTGAAAGCGGCGAACATCGATATTTAACGGTTGTTTTTGTGGGGCTCATTCCAAATGACGTCTCATAAAGAATGCAGTCGGCTAAGAACAAAAAAGAGAGTGACATGATGTCACTCTCTTTTTTTTACTTATATTTGAATATCAATAAAACGAAGTCGATCTCATTGATGTGATCCTCGCTCAGGAGTATATACCCCGATAAAGAGTATGGTGGTCTGTTAAAGTTGAAATCGGTACGGAAAAAGGAATAAACCGTATGAGCAGCAGGAGCGATATTATCGGGGCCGATGAATGGCAGGTAACGACCCGCAGCGGCCTCGTCTACAGTGAGGTCCTCGGTTGGATCGACCTGGGGCATGCCAGGGGCGAAGATATTTCCCTGCTTCTGGCTGATTTCAGCAGCGGCGAAGCCAGTGGCAGACCTTATTACACGATTGCATACAATCAGAGAATGAATATCGGGAAAGGACTGGCCGGAACGGGTAAGTTTGTTCGCTGGGAAATAAAACGTGGGCGCTCGATGTCAGAAATTAACAGCATTGCCCTGGCTATGATGATGGATACCGCGAGAAATTTTGAAAATTACCAGTCCCGCGCTTTTTTCAGTTGGTACACCGATAGCGGGTTCAGCGGAGAAGACCTGGTGTCGGATCTGCTCGGTTTTTACAGGGCGCTGATTCCTTCGGATTACCGGGCTCAGTTGCGGCCTGTCAGTCGTGAAAGCGCACTACGCCGCTGGGATCATTACGGACCGATCGGTAATTTCAAGAACCGGGGTTTTCTTCCATTGATTTTTCCCGACCCTGATGACCTTAATATCCGGCATGAACCCTATAAAGGCCCGCTTCCCCGCTTTATGAGGTGGGTAACGCCGTTTGATAACTTCAGTTCAGACATTGTTCGTATTCTTAACGATAACGGCACATATCATTCCTTCTTTACCCACTCAGGACGACGTTGAGCATGAAAAAGTTAGCCATATTCTCAGGGCTGGCCATTGTGATTGTCACGGTCATATACCTCCTTTTGCCGTATGAGCCTGAGATGACATATCGTGAATCAGATAGGGTTCGCTATCATTTTTACACACCGGCATCGATTAAGCAGGCACCACGCCTGTCACCGGATTATACCTTCAGCCACTCTGCTGCAAATGGACAGCCAGAGACCGCTGGCGTGTGCTTTAGCGGGGTATCTGATGCCGCTGTACTTAAACAATATCTTGTTTCGCGTGGCTACGCCTTTGCCAGAAAGGCCCCCGTCGGGGAGCTATGGACGTCAGAACGTCATCGGGATGTGTACTTCACTGTTATCAGCAGGGTTTCGCCTGGCAGGCAAGTTTGCCTTTTTGAATCAGAACGTTAACTTGCACCTTCGACGCGGCTTGCAGGAAAGTCCAGCGACAGCACTGACGGTAAACGGCTCGCCAGCGTATCTATCGCTATTCTAACCCTCAGCGGCAGATGCGGCGTCTGCTGCCAGACTGCATGAACGTCGAAGCGCACGTCCGGTGCCTGCTTTAAAAGCGGGATGAGTTTTCCCTGATGTATTTCTCTGCGGGCCATCCAGCAGGGCAACCACGCAAGGCCGTGTCCGGCCAGCGCAGCGTCGCAGATTGCCTGTAAATCATCCATATTGAGCGATGAGCGGGGAGTAAAGGTGTGCGATCTCCCTTCGCTATCCATTAGCTGCCAGGGCAGCACTCTGCCTGATCGCAGATAGTTAATGGCAGTGTGGTGGGGTAAATCAGCAACGTTTTCTGGCTGGCCGTTCTTCATCAGGTAATCCGGGGCGGCACACAGCACCATGCGATGCTCGCCCAGCCTTCTGGCGACCAGCAGGCTGCTGTCCTGCAGCGTGCCGTTACGTACCGCCATATCAAAGCCTTCCTCTACCAGATCCACCACGCGGTCGCTGAATGACATTTCAAGCTCAAGCCCGGGGTGTTCCTGCGTCAGTTCTATCAGCAGTGGCGCGACGCACTGGCGACCAAACAGAACCGGCATGGCGACGCGCAGGCGGCCGCTGACCTGCTGCTTCCCTGTTTCAAGCAGCGACTCCGCGCCCCGAATCTCCTCCAGCGCGCGAAGGCAGCGTTCATAAAACAGAGCGCCGTTGTCGGTCAGCCTCTGGCTGCGGGTGGTACGCTGGAAAAGACGTACGCCCAGCCGCTCTTCAAGACGAGCAATGCTTTTTCCTACCGCCGAGCGCGACAAATGCAGACGGACGGCGGCCTGCGCAAAACTTCCCGCCTCAACGGCGGCCACAAATACAGGTATATCCTTCAGCGTATCGGTCATGAATTGTATCCACTGCGTCATCAATTATGGGAAAACTTATCGCCACTGGCGACCAAACGTCAACGGTAGACTGTCAGTCCTAAAGCTTATTTGATGGCAGGAGAGAAAAATGACAGAAACAATGCAGCGCTGGTCAATGAACGCCCTTGGGCGCGAGAGCCTTCAGCTTGTTCAGGTGCCTGTGCCACAGCCAGGCCCGGGGGAGGTTCGCGTAAGGGTTAATGCCGTTGCGCTCAACTACCGGGATAAAATGGTGATTGAAGGCACGATGCCGATTCCGCTTTCCTTCCCGTTTACCCCAGCATCTGACATGGCAGGCGTGGTGGACAGCGTTGGCGACGGCGTTACGCGTTTCAAACCCGGCGCACGCGTCATCTCAACCTTCTTCCCGGAATGGATCGACGGCAAGCCGCAGGCAGACGCGCGCGATTTGCCCTATAAAACGTCCGGTGGATACTTCCAGGGCATGCTGGCCGAATATGTGATTGTGAGTGAAAACGCGCTGATGGCGTCCCCGGAAAGCCTGGATGACGCTGAGGCCAGCACGCTTCCTTGCGCGGGGCTTACCGCATGGTTCGCGCTGGTGGAGCGCGGTCATTTACGCGCCGGGCAATCGGTGCTGGTACAAGGCACGGGCGGTGTGGCGCTATTCGCTTTGCAGATAGCAAAAGCGCACGGCGCAGAAGTTATTGTTACGTCGGGGAGTGATGAAAAACTGGCACTGGCCAAAAAGCTGGGGGCCAGCCAGGGCATCAACCGACTGAAAGGCGACTGGGCTGAAAATACGCTGGCACTGACGCAGGATCGCGGCATCGACCATATTATCGAAACCGTGGGTGGGGAGAACCTGAGACATTCCCTTCGCGCGGTAGCCGTTCACGGGCGTATCTCCGTTATTGGCGTGCTGGCCGGAACGGACATTTCCCTGCCTGCTGGCGAGCTGCTGCTGAAATCCCCCGTCATTCAGGGGATTGGGGTTGGACACCGCCGGGCGCTGGAAGATTTCGTCCGTGCTGTTGATGTCACGGAGTTAAAACCGGTGATTGAACATCGCTATCGTTTTGACGAACTGGAACAGGCGCTTGAGCATCTGGATCGCGGTGCGTTTGGCAAAATCGTTCTCACCCGCGAGTGAGTTCTTGTTCCCGGGATAAATATAAAAGGGGCTTTTTGTTACGCAAGGTAGCTCTATTTTTGTGTGCTTAATCGCGTTAGCATGAAATAGCACTCATTTATCCCGGGGACCTCATGGCTATCAAACTCATTGCAATCGATATGGACGGCACGCTGCTGCTGCCAGACCACACTATCTCTCCTGCCGTTAAAAATGCGATCGCCGCCGCACGCGAAAAAGGCGTGAACGTGGTGCTCACCACCGGACGCCCGTATGCCGGGGTGCACAGCTACCTGAAAGAGCTGCACATGAATCAGCCTGGCGATTACTGCATCACCTATAACGGCGCACTGGTGCAAAAGGCAGCCGATGGCAGCACGGTGGCGCAAACTGCACTGAGCTATGATGACTACCGTTTCCTGGAAAAGCTCTCCCGCGAAGTGGGCTCTCACTTCCACGCGCTCGATCGCAATACGCTTTACACCGCCAACCGCGATATCAGCTACTACACGGTGCACGAGTCCTACGTTGCAACCATTCCACTGGTGTTCTGCGAAGCGGAAAACATGGACCCGGCAACCCAGTTCCTGAAAGTGATGATGATTGATGAACCTGCGGTTCTCGACAAAGCCATCTCACGCATTCCGGCTGAGGTAAAAGAGAAATACACCGTGCTGAAAAGTGCGCCGTACTTCCTCGAAATCCTTGATAAACGCGTCAATAAAGGCACGGGCGTCAAATCGCTTGCCGATGCGCTGGGCATCAAGCCTGAGGAGATCATGGCGCTGGGCGACCAGGAAAACGATATTGCGATGATCGAATATGCAGGCATGGGCGTGGCGATGGATAACGCGATCCCGTCGGTGAAAGAAGTGGCGAACTTCGTCACCAAATCTAACCTGGAAGACGGCGTGGCTTATGCGATTGAGAAATTTGTCCTGTCCTAACAGCTGTCTGTAATCATCAGCCTCGGTTATCAACCGGGGCTTTTTTTGGCCCTGAATTTATCGAATTGTTCTTTTTGTGATCTGGATTGTAGTACAACATTAACTGATTGTACTACATTGTCACCACGGCAAAGGCGAAAGGACTCACGTTTGTACTGCAAAAGTGAGGCGAAATTCAGCGGTCGCGGTAAAGTAGTGATGGACTTACAGAGCACAAGGACTCTCCATGACACTCAATAAAACCGATCGCATTGTCATCACGCTGGGCACTCAGATTGTGGGTGGCAAATACGTTCCCGGTTCGCCGCTGCCAGCAGAGGCGGAACTGTGCGAGGAGTTTGAAACCTCGCGCAATATCATCCGGGAAGTGTTCCGCTCGCTGATGGCGAAGCGGCTGATTGAAATGAAGCGCTATCGCGGCGCGTTTGTTGCGCCGCGTAACCAGTGGAACTACCTCGATACCGATGTTCTGCAATGGGTACTGGAAAACGACTACGACCCACGGCTTATCGGCGCGATGAGTGAAGTCCGAAATCTGGTGGAACCGGCCATCGCCCGCTGGGCGGCAGAGCGCGCAACGTCAGGTGACCTGGCACAGATTGAGTCGGCGTTAAACGACATGATCGCCAATAACCAGAATCGGGAGGCGTTCAACGAGGCGGACATTCGCTACCACGAGGCGGTACTGCAGTCGGTGCATAACCCGGTGTTACAGCAGCTTAGCGTGGCGATCAGCTCGCTACAGCGAGCAGTATTTGAACGTACCTGGATGGGCGATGAGGCCAACATGCCGAAAACGCTTCAGGAACATAAAGCGCTGTTCGATGCGATACGGCATCAGGACGGCGATGCGGCAGAGCAGGCGGCGCTGACCATGATCGCCAGCTCGACACGAAGGTTGAAGGAAATCACATGACATCACGCTACATCGCAATTGACTGGGGATCGACCAATCTGCGCGCCTGGCTCTACCAGGGTGAGCAGTGTCTGGAAAGCAGGCATTCAGAAGCAGGTGTGACGCGCCTGAACGGTAAATCCCCCGAAGCGGTGTTAGCAGAGGTGACACAAAACTGGCGCGACGGTACTACGCCAGTGGTGATGGCCGGAATGGTCGGCAGTAACGTGGGCTGGAAGGTTGCGCCTTACCTGTCGGTTCCGGTGCATTTCACCGCCGTTGGCGAGCAGTTAACGTCTGTTGGCGACAATGTCTGGATTATTCCCGGTTTATGCGTCTCTCGCGACGATAACCATAACGTGATGCGCGGCGAAGAGACGCAGCTGCTCGGGGCGCGCACCCTTTCTCCTTCTTCTGTCTACGTCATGCCCGGGACGCACTGCAAATGGGTCCAGGCGGATGCTGAGCAAATTCATGATTTCCGCACGGTGATGACCGGCGAACTGCACCACTTGCTGCTTAAGCATTCGCTGGTGGGGGCCGGTTTGCCGGAGCAAACCCCTTCGCCGGAAGCGTTTGCCGCCGGGCTTGAGCGCGGGATCGCATCCCCTGCCGTTTTGCCGCAACTTTTTGAGGTTCGCGCCTCGCACGTGCTGGGAAATCTTCCGCGCGAGCAGGTCAGCGAATTTCTGTCCGGCCTGCTGATTGGCGCCGAAGTCGCCGCCCTGAGCGACGGGTTCGCCGGGCAGCAGGCCATCACGCTCGTCGCGGGTTCATCGCTGACGTCTCGTTACCGCCAGGCGTTCCACGCTATCGGACGGGATGTTGCTGCGGTGGAAGGCGACACGGCATTTCAGGCAGGCATAAGGAGCATCGCTCATGCAGTGGCAAACTGATCTTCCCCTTATCGCGATTTTGCGCGGTATCACGCCCGGTGAGGCCTTAGCGCACGTTGGCGCGGTGATCGACGCCGGGTTCGACGCGGTGGAAATCCCGCTCAACTCCCCGGAATGGGAAAAAAGCATTCCGGCAGTTGTTAAGGCGTTCGGTGATAAGGCGCTGATTGGTGCTGGTACCGTATTACAGCCGGAGCAGGTGGATGAGCTGGCGAAGATGGGCTGCAAGCTTATCGTCACACCGAATATCAACCCCGAGGTGATCCGCCGGGCGGTGGATTACGGCATGACCGTATGTCCGGGCTGCGCCACGGCCACAGAAGCCTTTTCCGCCCTCGATGCGGGCGCACAGTCTCTCAAAATTTTCCCGTCGTCGGCCTTTGGTCCGGATTACATCAAAGCGCTGAAAGCGGTCTTACCCGCCAGCGTGCCGGTCTTTGCCGTGGGCGGCGTCACGCCGGAAAACCTGGTGCAGTGGATAAAAGCGGGTTGTGCGGGCGCGGGGCTGGGCAGCGATCTCTATCGTGCCGGACAGCCCGTTGAGCGTACCGCACATCAGGCGGCAGCATTTGTGAAAGCGTATCGAGAGGCAGTGCAATGAAAATAACCAAACTTACCACGTACCGTTTACCCCCGCGTTGGATGTTCCTGAAAATCGAAACCGACGAAGGCGTGGTTGGCTGGGGCGAGCCGGTGATTGAAGGCCGTGCGCGCACCGTTGAAGCCGCGGTTCACGAGCTGGGTGAATACCTGATTGGCCAGGATCCGGCGCGCATCAACGACCTGTGGCAGGTCATGTACCGGGCGGGATTTTACCGTGGCGGTCCGATCCTGATGAGCGCCATCGCCGGTATCGATCAGGCGCTGTGGGATATCAAAGGCAAAGTGCTGAATGCCCCGGTCTGGCAATTAATGGGCGGCCTGGTGCGAGACAAAATCAAAGCCTACAGCTGGGTGGGCGGTGACCGCCCTGCGGAAGTGATCGACGGTATCCGGCAGCTGCGCAACATCGGTTTTGACACCTTCAAACTCAACGGCTGCGAAGAGATGGGCGTTATCGACAACTCGCGCGCGGTAGACCGGGCGGTGAACACCGTGGCGCAAATCCGCGAGGCTTTCGGCAACGAGATTGAGTTTGGCCTGGATTTCCACGGCCGCGTCAGCGCGCCAATGGCCAAAGTGCTGATTAAAGAGCTGGAGCCGTATCGCCCGCTGTTTATTGAAGAGCCTGTTCTGGCCGAGCAGGCGGAATACTATCCAAAACTGGCTGAACAGACGCACATTCCCATCGCGGCGGGGGAGCGTATGTTCTCGCGCTTCGAGTTTAAGCGCGTGCTGGAAGCGGGCGGCATTGCGATCCTGCAACCGGACCTCTCCCACGCGGGTGGCATCACTGAATGCTACAAAATTGCCGGCATGGCAGAAGCCTACGATGTGGCGCTGGCACCGCACTGTCCGCTTGGGCCGATTGCGCTGGCAGCCTGTCTGCATGTGGACTTCGTCTCCCGTAATGCAGTGTTCCAGGAACAAAGCATGGGCATTCACTATAACAAGGGCGCGGAGCTGCTCGACTTTGTGAAAAACAAGGAAGACTTCAGCATGGAAGGCGGTTTCTTTAAACCGTTAACGAAGCCGGGCCTTGGCGTGGAGATCGACGAAGCCAAAGTCATTGAGCTGAGTAAAAGTGCGCCGGACTGGCGTAACCCACTGTGGCGTCATGAAGACGGTTCCGTAGCCGAGTGGTAAATGCGCGTCATACTTCGCGCTGGTGATGCGTTGGCTGCGTTTTCTTACCCCGGTCACATACTTTTGTATGCTCCCGGGGATGCGAAAACTTGCCGCCTTCCCCCAGCACGAATTATTTAGCGCATTCCGTTTACGTTTTTAATTAAAAAAACCAAATACACCCTCTGTAAATTACAGGGCATGGTGAGCGGCTTCGCTATGCCCAAAATCTGGAGACAGATTGCGATGGATATTCCAGTTACTGCTGCAAAAACCGGGCGTCGTCGTTACCTGACGCTGATCATGATCTTTATTACCGTGGTCATTTGCTATGTAGACCGCGCCAACCTCGCCGTGGCCTCGGCCCATATTCAGGAAGAGTTTGGCATCACCAAAGCGGAAATGGGCTACGTCTTCTCGGCGTTTGCCTGGCTGTATACGCTCTGCCAGATCCCCGGCGGCTGGTTCCTTGACCGCGTGGGGTCACGTCTGACCTACTTTATCGCTATTTTGGGCTGGTCCGTGGCGACCCTGTTCCAGGGCTTCGCCACCGGGCTGATGTCGCTGATAGGCCTGCGCGCCATCACCGGGGTGTTTGAAGCGCCCGCGTTCCCGACCAACAACCGCATGGTGACCAGCTGGTTCCCTGAACACGAACGTGCTTCCGCTGTTGGTTTTTACACCTCCGGGCAGTTTGTTGGTCTGGCGTTTCTGACGCCGCTGTTAATCTGGATCCAGGAGCTGCTGAGTTGGCACTGGGTGTTCATCGTCACCGGCGGGATCGGCATTATCTGGTCGTTAATCTGGTTTAAGGTCTATCAGCCGCCGCGTCTGACCAAAAGCATCACCAAAGCCGAACTGGACTACATCCGCGACGGCGGCGGTCTGGTGGATGGCGATGCGCCAGTGAAAAAAGAGGCGCGCCAGCCGCTGACCAGAGCGGACTGGAAGCTGGTCTTCCACCGTAAGCTGGTGGGCGTATATCTGGGCCAGTTCGCGGTGACCTCCACGCTGTGGTTCTTCCTCACCTGGTTCCCGAACTATCTGACCCAGGAAAAAGGGATAACCGCGCTGAAGGCGGGCTTTATGACCACCGTACCCTTCCTTGCGGCGTTTTTCGGCGTCCTGCTCTCGGGCTGGCTGGCGGATAAGCTGGTGAAAAAAGGCTTCTCACTGGGCGTTGCGCGTAAAACGCCGATTATCTGCGGACTGCTGATCTCTACCTGCATCATGGGAGCGAACTACACCAACGATCCAGTGTGGATCATGACCCTGATGGCGGTAGCGTTCTTCGGGAACGGTTTTGCCTCCATCACCTGGTCGCTGGTGTCGTCCCTGGCACCGATGCGGCTGATTGGCCTGACTGGTGGCGTATTCAACTTCGTTGGCGGCCTGGGCGGGATCACCGTGCCGCTGGTCATCGGTTACCTGGCGCAGGACTACGGCTTTGGTCCGGCTCTGGTGTATATCTCTGCCGTGGCGCTGATCGGCGCGCTCTCCTACATCCTGCTGGTAGGTGACGTGAAACGAGTAGGCTAATCCCTTCGGATGTTTTACCCTGATGCGATAACCGCGCATCAGGGTATTTTCATGAAACAAATCACCTTCGCTTCCCGCAACCACCAGCTCACCAACATCAACATCTGGACGCCAGACAGCCAGTGGCTTGTCTATGATGTCCGCCCGTCCGGCGCGTCGTTTACCGGTAAAACCATTGAGCGGGTCAACGTCGGTACGGGCGAGGTTGAGGTGATCTACCGTGCGACTGACGGCGCGCATGTCGGCGTGGTGACCGTTCATCCTGCCGGGGAGAAATATGTTTTTATCCACGGCCCGAAAAAACCGGATGCAGACTGGCAGTATGATTTTCACCATCGTCAGGGAGTGATTGCGCACAACGGCCAGGTGAGCAATCTTGATGCGATGGATATCACCGCGCCTTACACGGCGGGGGCGCTGCGTGGCGGCAGCCACGTTCACGTTTTTAGCCCGAACGGGCAGTTCGTCAGCTTTACCTACAACGACCATGTACTGCACGCGCGCGATCCACAGCTGGATTTGCGTAACGTCGGGGTGGCGGCGCCTTTTGGTCCGGTAAATCCACAGGGGAACCATCCGCGGGAATATGCTGGCACCTTCTGGAGCGTGCTGGTAAGCCGGACAACGCCGAACCCGCAACCGGGCAGCGATGAGATCAACCGCGCCTATGAAGAGGGCTGGGTGGACAACGACAGGCTGGCGTTTATCGGCGATACGGTGTCTGCGAAAGGCGAGAAAGTGCCCGAACTGTTTATTGTGGACCTTCCCAAGGACGAGCAGGGCTGGAAACGGGCGGGCGATGCGCCGTTGCAGGGGACGCCGGATACAATGCCCGCGCCGCCTGCGGGCGTCATGCAACGCCGCCTTACCTTCACCCATCAGAAGGCGTATCCGGGGCTGGTGAACGTGCCGCGCCACTGGGTGCGCAGCAATCCACAGGGGACGCAGATTGCGTTTATAATGCGGGACGATAACGGCATTGTGCAGCTGTGGCTTATCTCCCCTGAAGGCGGCGAGCCGCGTCAGTTGACCCACGCTGAGAGTGATATTCAGTCGGCCTTTAACTGGCATCCTTCCGGCAACGGGCTGGGATTTGTGCTTGCAGGCCGCATTGCCTGTTGCGATGCGCAGACCGGAAAGGTGACGTTTTTGACGTCCGATCATGGCAACCCGCCGTCTGCTGACGCTGTGGTGTTTTCCCCGGACGGACGTTTTATTGCGTGGATGGAAGAGAAGGACGGTTTCCGCCAGCTGTGGCTAACGGAAACCGCACAGAATTAGCGCGGGGTCATCTCTGCGGGTGGGATGACGGAGTTAGTCGCCAGCGTCTCCTGCTCGCTTTTCTCAACGCGCGAACGCACTGAGCTGTCGGTGCGGAACATATCCCACGGCAGCAGAAGCGTATCGGCAACCGCCGTAAACGGCATATCAAGAATCGCCAGAGATTTGGTACCCCAGTTTGTCTCATCATCAGAGATCATGGCGGCACTGGCGCGCGTCCCCGGATATGTTCCTTCTTTACCGCCGGTGTGCGACATCACGCTCGAACACCCGCAAAGTAAAACAACCCCGCTGAACGTCGCCAGCTTAATCAGAACATTTCTCATCATTACTCAGTCATCATTAGTAGCACGGCATTGACCTGCAACTCAGGGTTATAGCGAGGCGCGTCCAAAATGGATAGCTCAAAACTCCCGCACTGTGGTCGCCATCGCAATTTAACCCTTTGTGCTGTGCCCCTGAGTCTATGCGACAACCAGCAAAGTGCAAAAAAATCTCACATCAACAGGCTTGAAAAGGCCGTATCCAGACCCATTTTAAGAATGTAACCCGATAACGGACACGCCTGATGGGTGTTCGGGGAAGCAGAAGCCTGTCCATGGTGGAAGGCTACATTTTCTCGCTGATTCCAGGAGTTTTTATCTATGCGTAATTTCGATCTCTCTCCGCTATACCGTTCTGCCATTGGTTTTGATCGTCTGTTCAACCACTTAGAAAACAACCAGAGCCAGAGCAACGGCTATCCTCCTTACAACGTTGAATTAGTTGACGAAAACCACTATCGCATTGCGATTGCTGTCGCCGGTTTCGCAGAGAGCGAACTGGAGATCACCGCGCAGGACAATCTGCTGGTGGTGAAAGGCTCCCATGCGGGCGAGCAGAAAGAACGAACCTACCTCTACCAGGGCATCGCAGAGCGCAACTTTGAACGCAAATTCCAGCTGGCTGAGAACATCCACGTCAAGGGCGCGAACCTGGTGAACGGCCTGTTGTTTATCGAACTGGAACGTGTGATTCCGGAAGAGAAAAAACCGCGTCGTATCGAAATCAATTAATTAAGCGGGTCGCGGCTGCGGCCCACCTGAAATTGCTTGCCGTAAAGGGAGCATATGCGAATCCGTAAGGGTTTGCAGGTACAACTGCGCACAAAAATAAACTGTGCCGAACTCGCTTCTCAGAAGGAGATTTAGTATGCGTAACTATGATTTTTCCCCCCTGCTGCGTCAGTGGATCGGTTTTGACAAACTGGCTAACGCGCTGCAAAGCGCAACCGAACAGCAGACGTTTCCGCCGTACAACATCGAAAAAAGCGATGATAACCACTACCGCATCACGCTTGCGCTGGCCGGGTTTCGTCAGGAAGATCTCGACATCCAGCTTGAGGGTACGCGCCTGACCGTTAAAGGGTCACCGGAAAAACCAGACACCGAGACCAAATGGTTGCATCAGGGGCTTGTCACTCAGCCGTTTAGCCTGAGCTTTACCCTGGCAGACCATATGGAAGTTTCTGGCGCGACGTTCACTAACGGGCTGCTGAATATTGACCTCACCCGTAACGTGCCGGAAGCTATCGCGCCGCAGCGCATCGCCATTAGCGACAGGCC
>NZ_JABMCU010000006.1:0-53879 GCF_013179605.1 Enterobacter sp. CM29
GCATATGCTGTGGCGGATTAAAAATATGTTTATTCTCACGGGGATTTTTTTCTTCTCAGTGCTTTTTGCGGGAGTTCTGAGTGAAGTGATTGAAGATACCTGGAAGGGCTTTGAGTTATTTATCACCACATACTTTTGGTTGTATGTTATAGCATTGTTGGGGGGAGGGGGTCTTTCAGGATTAATTGCATTCTTTGCTTATAAAGCCTGTGCTCCAACACGCTGCAAACTGGCGGAGGAGATATTTCATCTGCTGGGTGTGAAAAATATTAGAACAGTAAACCTCAATAAGGTGACAAAAAAACGTGAGCAACAACTAAAAGACAATGGGAAGTGGCATGAGCCGGGTGATAAAAGTAAACCTGCCTGTCCCAGTGGGAAATTCATTTATTCAGATGAAGGCTGGTTTTACTACTAGACAGAAAAAGACAGTGTTATTTTGGTTACCCTCGACAGGAAACGAGGTCAGCCAGCATGCCCAATTTTGAAATTTACCTACTCAGGAGGAAATTGCTATCTCTACTGAGAGAGGGAGCGGCTAAATATGAATAAGATAATGATGTTTTATGAAAATCATAAATAAAAATTAACTGAAATATTTTTCTAATATTATTCTGATAGGGTTGATTATGGATGGTAAATTTTTTAACGACATACATGAAGAAATTACCAATGCTGCTTTTGGGAAAAATGGGAAATGTTTTCTGCTAATAGATGCATCTTTAGAACAGTATCATTCAGAACTTTTTTTGCCCGGTATTCTTAGAGAGTATAAATCTTTTCCGGTTACATTCCGCCAGGAAGAACTTCAGGGGGCTTTACCACTTTACCTTTTCCCTATTAGTGCCTCCAGCGAGAGAGATGGTCAATTGTTTAAGAATAGTATTTACCATTCATTAAATGAGTTGAAAATAGAAAAACTTGACTCCGGGGAAGGGCGTAGCGTCTGTGCGTGGATTTCGACGGATTTAACTGGGGAGCAGCTTGCTGAACAGGTCGCTTTGTCCGCCGTACAGTCGATTCAATCAGTTGGTAATATATTACTTCGCTATTACGACCCATCAGTATTTGGTTTGTTAATGTATACGCTAGATAAATGGCAAAAACAACAGCTATTAAGCAATATTAATACATGGTCTTATATTGATGGAGGCGGAATAGCTCAGGTGGTGAATGGTGATGGTAAATGCAAAAAAAAATTAAACTACTCACTTGGATTAACAGAGCAAAATGCATTAGAAATGGGCCGAATTTTAGTTGTTAATTATATTTTGCGAGCATATCGGAAAATGAGAATGCCGCATAAATTTAGTGAGCGTGATGTTATGGGATTATTGCATCCTGCGTTGAATTATTATTATTCAACTTTCTCAACATCCGATAAGGATGTTATTGATTTTGGGCTTGATGTGTTGAGCGCGCAGCGGCTATTTTATCAGGATGAGGTATTTAAGAAGATCTTATTTAGTAATCGCAGTAAAGACCTTCAGTCATACTCAGATATTAAATCCATAATTGACAGTATGGCATGTTAAGAAGTTTTTTCTCTTAAAGTAAATGTGCTGTTAACAATGATGGAGAATGATATGAATTGGCCTGTGCAAATAATCCCTCCAGTCGAGAAGATTCCTGGAATTAAATGGAGTAAATGGTTTTTTTCTTTCATAAGTATTTTGTTGATTGTGGTGGTTAGTTGGGTTGGGGCTAAAATTATTTTGCCTGCTGAAGATGATGAGCTTTTGAAATTGCTTACCCTGTTGTTTTTTTCGGTGCCCCTAGCTTTTTCTGTCATAATTTCCGTTAGAATCTATTACCATGGTTTGTGTTTGTCGGCATTCGAAGCCAGAGAGCGCGAAGCAGCATTGGTCAGGAAAGACTGGACTGAATGGGCAAGTAAAAAGTTTTATGTTTCCGCTTATAAACTATTTCTCCCTTCTGCAATATCGCAAACCGATATAGCAATGTCTCATTCGGTTGAAATATATAATAACCAGCGATTGAAACTACGGGGCCATAACGATGATTTATATACTGAAGAACAACTGATTTACGAACTGTTGTCGTCTGTCAGAACAAGGCTGTTACGGTTGAGTGAATCATGTATATTTGATGTTATATTTACCTATGATAGTAATTATATTACTTTCTCAATATTTCAAGAGTGTTGGGCTGCGATCGGGTTTGATGAAAATTGCTTGCGTAATTATTACTGTTGGAGTAAAGCATTAGGACAGGGATTTGATACATTATCCAACATCTCAAAAAATCGGGTGTCAATAATAATATCTGCAAACATTGAAACTTTTGTAAAATACCCCCCTGACTCAACAGAGTTCGCTTCAATATTGCTGGTGACTCATCAAGGGCAACCACCTGAAAAAGACAATAATGGTGTGGCTTTGCGACCAATGGTATGCAACAAAAATCTCACCAAACAAGAGGTCATCCACATGATGACTTACCAGCCAGATATTCTTAAAACGACAAGAGTACTTTTTAGCAATATGAGTGCAGAGGAAGCTTCAGAAGTTTCGGGGATATTAAGACTCTCATCTTTATCTATGAATGTTGAATGGGAGTGTGAGATAATGCATTTAAATTTGATGCTGGGTAATTTAAATGAGCACCATTTTTGGTTGGTGTTTACTCTGGCACTTTTCATATCAGAAAAAAATAATGAGCCGGTTTTAATGGTCACTGGCGTTGGTGATGAATACCTTTTAAATGTCATTAACCCATTTGATAATAGCAAGGAGCATTAAATTGAACACCTCGGCAAAATGGAGAGTGATTGGCCTTGTATCCTGTCTCATTATCTTTGGTGTGCTGACTTTTATAGGATGTTACTACTATGGGGATATCTTTGGATGGGTATCCTCAAAAGAAAAAGTGAGCCTTTGGTTCTTATGCATGTTTTTAATTTCTGTGTTCCTGATGTTGATGAACTTCGGTGTGTGGTTCCATCAAAAAGAGTATCGCTTTCAGCATATCGCGGGAGGGAAGTCCGTCACAGCTAATGTTCTTAATAACTATAAAAAGTCCAGTAAAAAGGATCCTGTAAAAGCTCATTTACGCCGACGCTATAGCTTCTTGTGGCAAAACAAGATCCGCCTGCTGTTGATCACCGGCGATGAAGCCGCGATTGAGCAACTGGTACCTGGCCTGCAACAGCAGCAGTGGCTTGAAGGCAACCGCACAGTGCTGATTTACGGTGGCAGCCTGGCATCGGAGCCTGACCGCGAAAAATACATCGCGCTGCGTAAACTGCGCCGCGGGCGTCCGCTGGACGGGATTGTCCGTGTACTGCCTGAGTCACTTAATCTGACCCCACAAATCAGTGACAACGATTTACGCGGCCTGGAAAAAATCAGCGAACTGCTGCGTTATTCCGCTCCGGTCTGGCTGTGGCAACTGTGCAGCAGTCACTGGTCGCAGGGTACGCGTCCTGAGCAGGCGGTAGGGGCAAGCTTTCCACCACTCGCAAAAGAAGATGATGTAATCCGCCAGCTGGAACTGATGCTGCCGGCCCTGCGGGCGCAGGGGATGAGTCAGGTCGCGGAAAACAGCAGCCACGACTTCCTGCTGCGCCTGAGCCAGCACATGAACGACGGTGCTATTGCCCGCTGGGCTCAGCAGTTGCAGCCATGGCTCTTTGTTTCTCAACAGCGCGTCCCGCTGCGTGGTCTGATGTTCAGCCTGTCGGAGAAGAAACCTGCCGGAATGTCAGCGGGGACAGCCGATGCTGAGAATTATGGATCACAGCGTCATGCCCTGACTCTGCCAGCAACCTGGCAGGGTATTGTTGACGACTGCACCCGCGTACGTGGCCGTCGTGTCGGTATGCCGTGGGAACGAGCGCTGGCCTGGGCACTGATGGCCATCATCAGTGTCTGGGGGGGAGGGATGCTGCTGTCGTTTGCGGTCAACCGGTCACAAATAGTTTCTGTTGCACAGCAGGCTCATGCTCTGGTGGAGCACCCTTCTGTATCGGATTACCAGCTGACGGCCCTGCATGCTTTGCGTAATGATGCCGGTCGCCTGCTGCACCATATTCTGGACGGCGCGCCATGGTATCAGCGCTTTGGTCTTAACCATGATCAGCAATTGCTTGACGCAATGCTGCCCTGGTACGGGGTGGCGAACAACCGTCTGATACGTGATCCGGCAAATGAAGCGCTTAAGCTGAAGCTCATTGCGCTGGTCAATTCGGCACCCAACAGCGACCAGCGGACACAGATGGCGAAACCGGGTTATGACCAGCTGAAAGCCTGGCTAATGATGTCCCGTCCGGATAAAGCTGATGGTGCATTCTACGCGCAAACCATGAAAACCGTGCAGACGACGCGTTTAGGTATCTCAGCTGGCCTGTGGCAAAGCCTGTCACCGGATTTGTGGGCCTTCTACATCACCGAACTGCCAGCGCAGCCACAGTGGAAAATCACGCCGGATGCGCAACTGGTCAGCCAGAGCCGCCAGGTGTTGTTGCAGCAGATAGGACGGCGCAACGCGGAAAGTACGCTGTACGAGAACATGCTCAAATCCGTACGTCGTAACTTTGCCGATGTGTCTCTGGAGGACATGACCGGCGGTACCGATGCCCGTCGCCTGTTTACCACCGATGAGGTGGTGCCGGGCATGTTCACCCGTCAGGCCTGGGAGGGTGGTATTCAGCAGGCCATTGAGAAAGCGGCAAACTCCCGCCGCGATGAAATTGACTGGGTGCTGAGCGACAGCCGGAAAGCCGTCTCCTCAGACCTGTCGCCGGAAGCACTGAAAGCACGTCTGACGGAACGCTACTTCACCGACTTTGCCGGTAGCTGGCTGAGCTTCCTCAACAGCCTGCAACTTAATCCGGCAAACAATATTGCAGACGTCACTGACCAGCTGACGCTGATGAGTGATGTTCGCCAGTCACCGCTGATTGCCCTGATGAACACCCTCGCCTGGCAGGGGCAGGCCGGCCAGAAGAGTGAAGGCCTGTCGGACTCCATCATCAAATCGGCTAAAGACCTGGTAGGCGGGAAGGACAAACCGGTAATTGACCAGTCAGCCTCAGGCCCGCAGGGCCCACTGGATGAAACCTTTGGACCGTTGCTAACACTTATGGGTAAAAACAACGGCAGCAACGTTATGTCGGCTGACAATTCACTGAGCCTGCAAACGTATCTTACCCGTATCACCCGTGTGCGTCTGCGTCTGCAACAGGTCGCCAGCGCCTCTGACCCTCAGGAAATGATGCAGAGCCTGGCGCAGACCGTATTCCAGGGCAAAAGCGTGGACCTGACCGACACCCAGCAGTACGGCAGCCTGATTGCTGCAAGCCTGGGCGAAGAGTGGAGTGGTTTTGGCAGCACCATGTTTGTGCAGCCGCTGACCCAGGCCTGGGAAACTGTGCTTCAGCCATCGGCAGCGAGCCTGAATGACAAATGGAGTCGTTCCGTGGTGGCGAACTGGCATACGGCATTTGACGGACGTTTCCCATTTGCTGTCAGCAAGAGTGATTCCTCTCTGCCAATGCTGGCTGAGTTTGTGCGTAAGGATAGCGGACGTATTGAGCGCTTCCTGACCACGGAACTCGGCGGTGTGCTGCATAAGGAGGGCAGCCAGTGGGTACCGGATAAGGTCAACAGCCAGGGACTGAACTTTAACCCAGCCTTCCTGCGGGCGATTAATCAGCTCAGCCAGCTATCGGATATCTTGTTTACCGACGGCAGTCAGGGCATCAGCTTTGAACTACAGGCGCGTCCGGTACCGCAGGTGGTAGAAACGCAACTAACTATTGATGGACAAAAGCTACACTACTTCAACCAGATGGCAGACTGGCAGAGCTTCCGCTGGCCTGGTGACACCTACAAGCCCGGAACCATGCTGACATGGACCACCGTCAATGCGGGTGCACGTCTGTTTGGTGATTACAGCGGAACCTGGGGCTTTATTCGCTGGCTGGATGAGAGTAAACGAGAGCAGCTTGACCGCAGTCAGTGGATGATGAGTTTTACCGCCCCGGATGGTCGTACCCTACAGTGGGTACTGCGTTCACAACTGGGCAGTGGGCCGCTGGCGTTACTGGCACTGCGGGGCTTCACGCTGCCAGATCAAATATTTAGCGTAGATAGCGCGGCTATGGCGCAGGCGCTGATGACCAATACAGAAAACAGTGACATGGACGGAGTCGAATAATGGACGCTTTGCAGAATCTGGTTGTTGCCTGCCAGGCAGATGAAACCCTGCTGCGACAGCAGGCGCAGTCACATTCCGAAAGCTGGCAGCGCTGGCTTACCCCGATCAGTGAGAACAGACCTACAGGAGAAGACCCGGGTTATGACGATGATTTCCAGCGTATCCGGGAGGAGGTCAATAAACTTTCCAGTATTGATACCGGGCTGATTTGCCAGCTGGCTGAAAAGGTGTTGAACACTGTGGCCAAAGATGTCCGGGTTGCTACTTACTATTGTTGGGCGCGCTTGCACCAGGACGGTGAAACCGGGTTTGCTGAAGGGCTTGAGCTACTTGCGGGATTACTAACGCGCTATGGAAAGCAGCTTCACCCACAGCGAGAGCGAAGCCGTAAACCAGCACTGGAGTGGCTCGCAGGCTCTCGTCTGCTTGACAGCCTGTTACTATGGCCAGAAGTGGTACGCGACGATGCCCAGCGTACGACCGGTGCGTTGCTGCTCATCCGTGACAGTCTTGAAACTGAGCCGGAAGCGTCACGTCCAGATCTGAATGCTCTGTACAGCGCGCTGGGATCCCGCCTGATGAAAGCCGGTGGCGTGGATGCGGTAATACCCCAGAACGCCAGCAGTCAGACACGCGCGCATACAGCATCTCAAACGGCAGAACAGGACGCGCCAGTGCTGAGCCGCATCACGTCCGGTCAGGATTTGCTGGCTCAGGCCCGAACCCTAACGGGATATTTGCGTGAGCAACCTGATGGCTGGCTTGCCGCACACCGGCTGATGAAAAGTCTGCGTCACGACACGCTGAGAGCGATCCCGGCACCGGATGCCGAAGGGAAAACGCGCATCGAACCGCCGCGGGCTGACCAGCGGGCAATGCTCAAACGGCTGTATTTGCAACAGAGCTGGCTGGAGATACTGGAGCAAGCGGACAGCACTTTCTCGCGTGGCGCCAATCATCTCTGGCTGGATTTGCAGTGGTACATCCATCAGGCCCTGATTAAATCAGGCCAGGATGTGCTGGCCGATATCATTACCGCTGACCTGAAAGGGCTGCTGCGGCGCCTTCCCGGACTTGAAACGCTGGCCTTCAATGACGGCACACCCTTTGCTGATGAGGTCACGCTGAACTGGATACACCAGAACGTGCTGGACGAGATGTCCGGCTGGCGGGATGAGCCGGTCACTGCTGTCAGTGAGACGGACAACGATATTCTGGCCCTCGAGCCGGAAGCGCTGGAGAAAGCGGACACGGATGGTCTGGATGCCACACTCCACTGGCTGCAAACGCGCCCGGGCACCGACACCACAAAAGACAAATGGTTGGTGCGTCTGCTGATGGCACGTGTGGCGGAGCAGAAGGGTAAGAATGAACTGGCGCTGCATCTGCTGGGTGAGCTTGACGGTGCAGCACAGGCCATCACCCTCACTCAGTGGACGCCAGCGCTGTTGTTTGAAGTGAAATCACGCCGCCTCCGACTGCTGCGCATGAAAGCCGCCCGCAGTGAAACCGATAAGTCACGGCTTCAGCCAGAGATGGACCAGCTTCTGGCGGGCCTGATTGCGCTTGACCCGGCAGGCTGTGCGGTGCTTTGCGGGTAAAGCGACTGACATACCTTTAAAACACATTTATTCAGGTTCTTATGGATGATTTAACCCTGCGTTATTACGACGCTGAAATGCGCTACCTGCTGGAAGCCGGCGAAGAATTTGCCCGCGCTCACCCTGAGCAGGCAGCAATGCTCAATCTCGATAAGGCGGGCGCGCGCGACCCGTACGTGGAGCGCCTGTTCGAGGGCTTTGCCTTCCTGATGGGCCGTCTGCGCGAGAAGCTTGACGACGACCTGCCGGAACTGACCGAAGGGCTGGTCAGCCTGTTGTGGCCGCATTATCTGCGCACCATTCCCTCGATGTCGGTGGTGGAGTTCACTCCTGTCTGGCGTGAGATGAAAGAACCGATGCGTATTGCCAGAGGTTTCGAGGTCAATTCGCGGCCGATCGGTGAAAAAGGCACGCGTTGTCGCTACACCACAACTAAAGAGATAACCCTTCAGCCACTGGCGTTGGAGCATGCCCGCCTGTCGACTGATCCTGACGGGCGCTCTGTCATCAGCCTGCGCTTCAGTTGTAGCCATCTTGCTGACTGGAGCCGTGTCGATCTCAGCCAGATCCCGTTCTATTTCAATGCTGACGCACCGCTGGCCTGCGCTATGCATGAAGCTTTTACCATGAATACGGCGCGTCTGTGGCTGCGCATGCCAGGTGACGTAGACAGAAGGCCGATGGTCGGGTATTTCACCGCACTGGGGTTTGGTGATGATGACAGGCTGTGGCCAAAGGGTGACAGCAGTTTCAGCGGTTACCAGTTGCTGCTGGAGTACTTCACCTTCCGCGAGAAATTTATGTTCATGGGGCTGCGCGGGCTGGAGGCCGTGATCTTTCCTTCTGAGCTTCCTTGGTTTGAAATCGACGTGGTGCTGGCGGAACGCTGGGAGCATGACTTCAGCTTTACCGAAAAGCACCTGCGCCTGAATTGCGTGCCGGTCATTAACCTGTTTCCGCTGGAATCCGATCCGCTGACGCTCAATTCTCTGCAAACCGAATACATGCTGCGCCCGATGCGCGTGCAGGATGGCCATACCGAGATATATACCGTGGATTCGGTGATGTCGTCGAGTCAGCATACCTACGTGCCGTTTTCGAGCTTCCGTCATAAGGGAGGAATGATGCGTCATGAAGCACCGGAATATTACTACCACACCCGCGTGCGCCGCGGTCCGTCCGGCCTGCATAACACCTGGCTCATTCTTGGCGGCGAAGCATTTGATAATCATACCGTCCCGGAAGACGAAAGCCTGTCGCTGACGCTCACCGGCACAAACGGTCAACTGCCACGACGTGCGCTGCAAAGCACCGTGCTTGATACGGTGATGAAAACCACTTCGGTCAGCATTGCCGTGCGCAACCTGTGTGCGCCGACGCTGCCTTGTTACCCACCGGCGCAGGACCGTTTCCACTGGCGCGTGCTGAGTCACCTTGGCAGCGGATTTCTGTCGATGATGGATAATGCCGACGTGCTGCGCGGTACCCTGGCGCTGTATGAATGGACCGACAGCGAGATGAACCGTCGCCGCCTGGAAGCCATCATTGACGTGAAGCACAGTGAAACCGAACGCTTTGAGCAGGGCTATCTGGTGCGCGGCGTGCAGATTGAGGTGACCCTGGACAGCCATGGCTTTGCCGGGCGCGGTGACATCTGCCTGTTTGGCGAGATGCTGAGTCGTTTCTTTGCGCTCTATACCGACATTTATTTGTTTAACCGACTGATTATCATCCTGCAACCTACCGGAGAGCGCCTGGAATGGGAAGAGAAGCACAATCGCTGTATTCCCGGCTGAGCCCACGGCTGGAAGCCGACCTGCATCGCATTAACTTTTACCGTTTATGCCAGTTACTGGAGAAGCGTAACCCGGGCAGGCCGCTGATGGGCTCGACCAGTCACCCGGGGGATGATCCGGTACGCTTTGCCCCACATCCGGGGATGGGATTTCCGGCCAGTGAGATGAAAGCCGTGGAATATGATGAGGAGGATGACAGCCGGCCACCACTCATCCGCACGACCTTTATGGGAATGTACGGTGTCGACTCACCCTTGCCGACGGCGTATCTCGATGACATCGCTCAGCGTCGGGAAGGGCATGATGCACTACAGGGTTTTCTGGATATCTTCAGCCATCGCATTCTGACGCAGTTTTACCGTATCTGGCGTAAATACTCTTATCCGGCCACCTTTGAACCCGGTGGTACGGACAGCATCTCGCAGTCACTGCTGGGCCTGGTGGGGCTGGGTATTCCCGGCACAGCAGACCACATTGCCACACCGGTATCCCGTTTTCTGGCTTTGCTGGGTGTCCTACAGCAACCGGGCAAAACGCAGGAGGGGATGCAGGCGCTGGTGACTTTGCTGGCCCCGGAAACCACCGTGAAGGTTAGCCCGTACTGCCTGCGGCCGGTGGAAATTGGTCAGCCACTGGGCTTTTACGGTGATGACGATTTTCTGTTGGACGGCAACACGCCACTGGGTGACGAAGCGATGGATGCGGGTAGCCAACTGCTGGTTGCGCTTAGGACGGATAATGAACAGGAGGCACAGGGCTGGAAGCCGGACGGTCTGCTGTATCTGGACTTTATGGTGATGCTTCGTGTCTGGCTCGGTTGGCGTTTTAAGGCAAAACTCACCCTGACCACCCGGACCCGACTTCTTGCCGTTCCGCCGCTTGGTGAAGGCCCTTTCTGGCTCGGGATGAACGGCGTGCTGGGGGCTGATGAGGGGGAGTTTACAGACGATATCCCACCGACCTTTACGACGGAACTGGGCTATTACACCGGCCTGAAGCCGGCAATATCACAACAAGGAAACCGACGTGTTACGTACAAGTTCAATTAAACACGCGAGCTTGCTGCCTGCTCTGCTGGCATTCAGCCTGACGGGGTGCGGGGTGACGCAGGGCATCACTGATGGCACCAAATCGGCATTTAACTCCGTGTTCTACAAAAAAATTAAGATGCTGCACCTGGATTTCACGGCGCGTGAAGCGTTAAACACCGATTCCCGCGAAAATAACTCACTCTCCGAGCCGGTGGTAGTCCGCGTCTATCAACTGAAAGACCGCAAAATCTTCGATAAAACGGTTTACCAGCAACTCCTGAAAGATGGCGAAACCATCCTGAAAGCCGACCTGCTGACGACCCGAGATGTGGTCGTAAAACCGGGTGGTGATACAAATCTTGATATGCCAATGGAAGAAGAAACGCAGTTTGTCGCGGTAGTCGGCCTGTTTCGTCACCCGGACCTGGACAACAATACCTGGAAGCAGGTTCTAAAACGTGAAGATCTCGATCCGGATAAGCCGCGCATTCTGGAGGCCGGGAATAACCACCTGACGTTACAGCCATTGAAGGATGACTGATGCCAAAGGGACATAATACGCCATCGCTGTATGAAATGCTGAGCGGCAATTTCTCAGGTGGCCTGAACCTCAACCAGGTCAGCGAACAGAATCAGGTGATTTTATCAGTACTCGATAACATGCAGCGCATCCTCAACTGCCGCGCTGGTACGCTGGCTCACCTGCCAGACTACGGCATGCCGGATATGACAAAAATCCTCCAGGGGATGCCCGGAACCGCCCATCAGCTGATCACCACACTGTCGGCCGTGTTGCTGAAATATGAGCCGCGCCTGAATCGAATTAACGTGGTGATGCAGGAACAGATTCAGGCCGGTGAGCTTCGCTACGCCATTGACGCGGAGCTGAAGGGGGTGGGGCTGGTGCGCTACGGCACGGAATTTATGCCCGAGGGCAGGGTATTAATCCGTCATCTGAAACAACAGCAATACCTCGATGCACGAGCCGCCATCTAGTTATTACTCAGGTTAAAACAGTTATGACAATAAATTCTGAACGCCAACTTAAAACCGGCGGCGATCCGCGCACGCTTGCGGATTACGCTGCCTTGCGCGAAGAAATGAACAAGCTCACCCATCCGGCACGCCCGGATGTGAACTGGCAACACGCGGAAACGCTCTGTCTGTCACTGTTCGGGCATAACGGTGTGGAGCTACAAACGGCTGCCTGGTATACGCTCGCCCGTACGCATCTGGCCGGATTGTACGGTATGAATGAGGGGCTTGCGTTACTTGCTGCACTGGTAGCCCGCCAGTGGGGAAACCTCTGGCCACAGCCTGTCCATGCGCGAATCGAAATCCTCAGTGCACTCAACAAGCGCCTGCAACAGGTGGTACGGACGCTATCGCTGACGTACGCCGACTTAGGGCAGCTGTATCAGTCTGAAGAGCATCTGAACGCTTTGGAGGACGTCTTGCAGCGTCTGGAACTCAAGCATGCTACTCAGCTTGATGCTCTGCGCACGATGATGCAGAACGCAGCAGTGCGTCTGGAAAAGAGCGAAAATACGGACATGAGTCTGCACGGTGACGCATTGGGTGCTACGGAAATTCACCTCGTCGAACCGACTGAGCGTAGTAAATGGGTTTATGTGGTAGAGCCCGAGCCGGTGCTGAACGTTGGGGTGGTTAAAGAACCTCCGGTGTCGATGAAACCCTGGAAGCCATTTGCTGCTGGTATGTTGACCATGCTGGTGGCAGCCAGTGTCGTCGTAGGAGGATGGCAGATGTTGCATGCGCCAGATTCGGCACAAGCGCAGCTAGCCGCGGCTCTGGCTCCTCTACCTCAAGGGCTATCTACAGGGCAATTAGAGGCGCTGAAACAAACGTCACCGTCACCGGAACCGGGGATTGGCAAGACACAACAGCTGTTAGCGCAGCTTTTACAGTTGAAACCAGACTGGGCAGTGAGCTTCGGCGACCGTCTGGTGCAGCAGGCGCTGACGCTGTGGCCGGAAGAAGCCAAACCCCTGGCGCAATATTGGCAGAAACAGATGAGTATCGCTGCGCTAGCAGATTTAGATCTGAATGGATGGCATCAGGGTATGGCGCAGTTGCAGCAGTTGACGAACAAGCTGAACGCACTGGATGAACAGAAGGGGAAGTACATGACGGTGAGTGAACTGAAATCAGACGTGTTTGCCATGTCGCAGTCATTTAGCCAAACCATACCGCTTGAGGAGCAGCTTCGTCTGCTTTCCACTCTACCTGCCGGGCAACCCCGGTCAGCAGCGCAGCAAAACAAGGTCGAACAACATCTTCAGCAGTTGATTGTTAGCTACGCCCTGCTGAAGCACAAAAAAGAACAATAAGACTGGCGAAAAACACGGAGTTAACATGTCAGCAAGAGAGCGTTTTTTTAAGAAAGTGCAGCAGAATAACGTAAATAAACCGATTCATATTAATACGGCTGAAGCCGAAGTCAGGGCTTTTTGTCAGCGGATGGATGATCTTGCACAGCAAATTATTGTTTGGTTTGAGGGTTCTGGTATTGAAGTCCTGTTATCCCAAAAGCATATCACCGATTTGAGTACGGTCGGCTACAGCCTCAGTAGCAGTATATGTCGTTATGTCATCACGACTGTCATTCTGCGAAATGGAGATCGCAGCGTCAGCATTATGCCAGAACAGATCATCAGGGGATCAGAGAAGGGGTGTATGACAATGTGCATTAATGCCCCCGGCAGTATATCGGGGGAGAGGATATACCATTTAAGCATGGCGCCTGAAACAGGCTGGTATATTCGTCGCGGACATCAAAGTGTGAAAGAGAATGTTCTCATGACGGAGGACTATTTTTTCCAGTCAGTCGACTGTCTGGCCTGAACGTAAGCCAGCCTGGTGGGAGGTCACGGTAACGTAGTTGATATATATTAACTACGTTAACTTATTAAGCATGACTAAACAATGTTGCCCTACGGTACTCCTTCTTAAATAGGTAAGCGCTAATATTTAAGGGGGGGCGGTAACCAAACTACAAGCTGGATATTTACCGTATACCATGCTTTTTATCTGCCTTAAGCGAAACTGCTCAAATCAAACTGCAAAACAACAAACCAACGACGAACGTGAGGACAAAATACTGTGGCAATGCTATAAACCTTAGAGCCCACAAAAATATAAAGTCGTAGGAAAAACTATGCTAAGAAATATTAGTGTCAGAACCTTCATTGTCTATTTCCTTTTATGTGTGTTTTTGGTAAGTGATGGAGTTATAGCGCTATTTTCAGGGAGTTTTTCGCTTTTTATTGCAGTCATTATCGTACAATGTATCGCCTTAATTTTACTCTGGGCGTATATGACAAAATATCTTGTGACGCCGATCAATACTGTGAAAAAAAGTATTGAAGAAGTGACGTCAGGCAATCTTGGCGTGTCGATCCCTGAATTCGGCAACAACTGTGCGGGACGACTGATCCCGGGCATTAATAGTCTCTCCAGCAACATTGCAACGCTGGTCCGTGAGATCCGCGCCTCCTCGCAAACCGCGATGACCCTGTCAGATCAGCTTTCTTCACGCAGCGCGCAGCTTTCCGTTAAAACAGAACAGCAGTCAGCTTCGCTGGTGCAAACGGCAGCCAGCATGGAAGAGATGGCTGCAAGTACAAAAAATAATGCCGACAATACCCGTTTAGCCAGCGAACAGGCGAATATCGCGACGTTGCAGGCGCGTAAAGGCGGAGAGTTAATGGGGCAGGTCGCGAACAATATGCAATCAATTACCGACTGCGCCCAGCAAATGACAGAGATTATCTCGCTGATTGACGGTATCGCTTTTCAGACCAATATTCTGGCGCTTAACGCCGCCGTTGAAGCGGCAAGAGCGGGCGACCATGGAAAAGGATTTTCAGTGGTCGCTGGTGAGGTCAGAAGCCTGGCGCATCGTAGCGCCGAAGCGGCAAAAAATATTAAGTCATTGATTGAAGTCACCAGCCATAACGTGACGCAGGGCGTTAACGTAGTCTCTGAAGCTGAAAAAAACATGCACGACATCGTTACCGGCTCGGGCAACGTGAGCCGACTGATGGATGAAATTTCCGCCTCAACATCGGAACAAGAAAAAGGGATTTCACAAATCACGCTGGCATTGTCAGAGCTGGAACGCGTAACACAGAGCAATGTGTCGATGGTTGAAGAACTCAACGGTTCGTCAGATGTGCTGCGCAATCAGGTGATTGAACTTCAGACACGAACACGTAATTTCCGTCTGAAGAACGAGTACCAGGCTGATAATGCGTTAATAAGCCGCGAATGGGTGGTGAATTCCTGAGCATATTCAGGATGATGCCTCACATAATTATTGCTTAACCCTCGACGAAAGCTAGACTGACACCGAAAGAGATAAATCGGTGGAGGCGCTGTGGAGAGCATTAAAGGGTCTGAAGTTAACGTACCTGACGCGGTTTTTGCATGGGTACTTGATGGGCGCGGGGGCGCAAGGCCGCTTGAAGATCAGGATCACATCGACAACGAACACCCATGCTGGCTGCACCTCAACTACACGCACCCGGACAGCGCCGAGTGGCTCGCGTCCACGCCGCTATTGCCCAACAACGTTCGGGATGCGCTGGCGGGAGAAAGTCTCAGACCTCGCGTCAGCCGGATGGGTGAGGGGACGTTAATAACACTGCGTTGCATAAACGGCAGTACGGATGAGCGTCCGGATCAGCTGGTGGCAATGCGTGTCTACATGAATGAACGATTGATTGTTTCCACCCGTCAGCGAAAAGTGCTGGCGCTGGATGACGTCATTAACGATCTGAAAGAGGGCACGGGGCCTACGGATTGCGGAAGCTGGCTGGTGGATGTATGTGATGCGCTGACCGATCATGCCAGCGAGTTTATTGAAGAACTCCACGATAAAATCATCGATCTGGAAGACAACCTGCTCGATCAGCAAATTCCCCCACGTGGTTTTCTGGCGTTGTTGCGAAAACAGCTTATTGTTATGCGCCGCTATATGACCCCGCAGCGCGACGTCTATGCGAGACTGGCCAGCGAACGCATGAGCTGGATGAATGACGATCAGCGTCGCAGAATGCAGGATATTGCTGACCGGCTGGGACGTGGTCTGGACGAAATTGATTCGTGTATCGCCAGAACGGCGGTCATGGCGGATGAGATAGCACAGGTAATGCAGGAGTCATTAGCCAGGAGAACCTATACCATGTCGCTGATGGCGATGGTCTTTTTACCGAGTACGTTCTTAACCGGGTTGTTTGGCGTCAATCTTGGGGGGATCCCCGGCGGTGAATATCACTATGGCTTCACCACGTTTTGCATCATGTTAGTGGTTTTGATTGGGGGTGTTGCATGGTGGTTGCATCGTAGTAAATGGCTGTAAATTTACGCATTTTCTAATGCTGCGACTGCTTCAAAACGACATTTTAATTGAGCGAAGTCAATAAACTTAGACCATGTTAGGTGCAATATGACTCCCGCAGGTGAATGCAACGTCAAGCGATGGGCGTTGCGCTCCATATTGTCTTACTTCCTTTTTTTGAATTACTGCATAGCACAATTGATTCGTACGACGCCGACTTCATAGTCGGCTTTTTTTTGCCTCCTGTTTATCTGCGTCTACCCTTTAGGGGTAAGCACCCTAATCTGGAGGAAAAGATGAGTATGCTACTTGCCCTGCAACGCCTGAACACATGGCAGTCCGATCCGGTGCCCACCGATCCGACCCCAATTCCCGATCCCATCCCGCGTCCGCAGCCGATGCCGGATCCGCCACCGGACGAAGAACCGATTAAATTGTCGCATCGTTAGCGGAGATCTGCGAGGATACGCGCCATCTGACTGCAATCATTACCATGAGAGTATATTGTGACCGCTTTTTCCACGCTGAACGTTCTGCCTGAAGCCCAACTGACAAACCTGAATGAGTTGGGTTACCTCACTATGACCCCTGTCCAGGCCGCCGCGCTGCCGGCTATCCTTGAAGGCCGGGATGTGCGCGTGCAGGCGAAAACCGGTAGTGGAAAAACGGCTGCATTTGGACTCGGCCTGTTGCAGCATATTGATGCAACCCTGTTTCAGACCCAGTCCCTGATACTCTGCCCGACGCGCGAGCTGGCCGACCAGGTCGCGGGTGAGCTGCGTCGTCTGGCGCGTTTTTTGCCTAACACTAAAATTTTAACGCTCTGCGGCGGGCAACCGTTCGGTGCGCAGCGCGATTCCCTTCAACACGCGCCGCATATCATTGTGGCAACGCCGGGCCGTCTGCTCGATCACCTGCAAAAAGGCACCGTTTCACTCGATGCACTGCAAACGCTGGTGATGGATGAAGCTGACCGCATGTTGGATATGGGATTCAGCGATGCGATTGACGACGTGATCCGCTTTGCGCCCGCCACACGTCAGACGCTGCTTTTTTCTGCCACCTGGCCAGAGGCGATTGCGGCGATCAGCGGGCGCGTGCAGAAGAACCCGCTGACCATTGAAATCGATACTGTCGATGCGTTACCAGCGATTGAGCAGCAGTTCTTCGAGACGTCGCAGCAGGGCAAAATTCCACTGCTGCAAAAATTGCTTAGCCAACACCAGCCAGCGTCCTGCGTGGTGTTCTGTAATACCAAAAAAGATTGTCAGGCGGTGTGCGATGCCCTGAATGATGCCGGACAGAGCGCATTATCGCTGCATGGCGATCTGGAGCAGCGCGATCGCGATCAGACGCTGGTGCGTTTCGCTAACGGCAGCGCTCGCGTGCTGGTTGCAACGGATGTGGCGGCTCGTGGCCTGGATATTAAATCGCTTGAACTGGTGGTGAATTTCGAACTGGCATGGGATCCGGAAGTGCATGTCCACCGCATCGGGCGTACCGCGCGTGCGGGTAACAGCGGTCTCGCGATCAGCTTCTGCGCGCCTGAAGAGGCGCAGCGTGCTAATATTCTTGCGGAAATGCTGCAACTGAAACTCAACTGGGTGAATGCCCCCGGTAATATCGGCATCGCTCCGCTGGCGGCGGAAATGGCCACCCTGTGCATCGACGGCGGAAAAAAAGCCAAAATGCGACCCGGTGACGTTCTGGGGGCGTTAACAGGGGATATCGGTCTCGACGGGACAGATATTGGCAAGATCACGGTCCATCCTGCACATGTCTACGTAGCAGTTCGCCAGTCGGTTGCGCATAAGGCCTGGAAACAGTTGCAGGGCGGGAAGATTAAAGGGAAAACCTGCCGCGTTCGGCTGCTGAAGTAAGGGAAAAAAGCGTCTCAGAAGCACTGTCTGAGACGCAGTCAGGTTATTTCACTTCCACCACGTTCAGGCGCAGTTCATCGAATTGCGCATCCTCTTCCTCTGGCTGCCAGCCAGCAGGCTGCATCGGGATCTCTTCGCGGTCAAACGCCAGATCCCCGCCATTCACTACCTCTGAACCGTGGTTAATCCCTTTGAAATCGAACAGTTCAACATCGGCGAGGTGCGAAGGCACCACGTTCTGCATGGCGCTGAACATGGTTTCGATGCGGCCCGGATAGCGTTTATCCCAGTCACGCAGCATGTCGCCAATGACCTGACGTTGCAGGTTCGGCTGTGAGCCGCACAGATTGCACGGAATGATAGGGAAGGCTTTGGCCTGAGAGAAACGCTCAATGTCTTTCTCGCGACAGTAGGCGAGTGGGCGGATCACGATGTGTTTGCCGTCGTCACTCATCAGCTTCGGTGGCATTCCCTTCATTTTGCCGCCGTAAAACATATTCAAAAACAGCGTTTGCAGAATGTCGTCCCGGTGATGACCAAGCGCAATCTTGGTGGCGCCCAGTTCGGTTGCGGTGCGGTACAGAATGCCGCGACGCAAACGTGAGCAAAGCGAGCAGGTCGTTTTGCCCTCAGGGATCTTATCTTTTACAATGCCGTAGGTATTCTCTTCTACGATTTTGTACTCAACGCCCAGGTTCTCAAGGTACTCCGGCAGGATATGCTCCGGGAATCCTGGCTGTTTCTGATCGAGGTTAACCGCGACCAGGGAAAAGTTCACCGGTGCGCTTTGCTGTAGATTGCGCAGGATCTCCAGCATGGTGTAGCTGTCTTTACCGCCCGACAGGCAGACCATGATGCGATCGCCTTCCTCAATCATGTTGAAGTCTGCAATGGCTTCGCCCACGTTACGGCGCAGTCGCTTTTGCAGTTTATTCAGGTTGTATTGTTCTTTCTTGTTAAACTCTTGATTTGGTTGCATCTATTCGTTACTCAGATCTCAAATGGGGCACAGGGTGAGAAAACGATTTCAAAGCGTCAGCTTCGTGTTCATCTCTTCTATCCATGTAGCATAGATTTCATACACCATCTGCGCATTTACGTGCCCCATCTGGTTAGCGATAAAAGACGGGTTTGCGGCTACCGGTAAAAACCAGCATGCGAAAGTGTGTCGTGTATGGTACGGATTGCAGCGCCGAATGCCAGCACGATTTACAAATCAGCCCCTCAAAGAAGTTTGGTTAAGACTAACGGGTTGTCTACACTTACAGCTTACGCAGTAAAAACGGAGGTGAAAATGTCTGACCGTCCCGTTAATGGAGACCATCCTGATTATAATCCCAGCCCGGATAACCCGGAAAAGGATGGAAGAAAACCGAAAGATGATCCTGGCTCAGCGCCTGAATCAGGCGATAAAGATCCAGAGTAATGACCAGCCGCCTTTACGAAGGCGGTTTTAAAACCCATTACGGCCTCGCTATGCGCAACGCTATTCACGATATTCCGATACCCGCTCAGAACCCCCCTGTTTTGCCGGACGAGAAGGTGAGATAAAGCACCGATCTCATCCCCGCGTTCCAGCACGTTTTACAGTTCTCCTGCTACGCTTTTGAGGGGGACAAGGGAGCGCTTCTATGAAAAATAAAGACGAACAGACAGGATTAGTTGGGCTGGCGATTGGTGCCGCCGTTATCGGGCTGGTTTCAGCGCAGAAGATCATCAACCGTGAAAGTATTGTCGATGAGCTGGTGAGGCTCGGCAGGCAGAAGGGGGATGGTGTCGAAGATGAGGTCTTTTTGAAAGCGGCTGAGTTAGTGAGAAAAGGGGTATAAGCGATGGCTGAAATTCGTCATGCACAGTGTCATTGTGGGGCGGTGAAATTTACTGTTGAGCTGACGGACGGCCTGAATACCGCACGGCGATGTAGCTGCTCGTTTTGCAGGATGCGCGGGGCAGTAGTGGTTTCCGCGCCGTTGACGGGTATTAAGGTGACGCAGGGCGCGGACACGCTCACAGAGTACCGTTTCAACACCGGCACGGCGCGCCATTTCTTCTGCTCGGTTTGCGGTATTTATACGTTCCATCAACGACGTTCCAATCCCAATGAATATGGTGTGAATGTCGCCTGTCTGGAGAATGTTACGCCATTCGACTTCCCGGAAGTGGCGGTAATGGATGGAGTAAATCACCCAATGGATGGCGACAGCGGGGTAATTGGCTATCTCTCTTTTCGTAAAGAGCAGGCGAAACAGAGATAAAAAATTAGCCCGCAGATCGCTGCGGGCTAACGGGATTAGAACTGGTAAACCAGACCTAACGCTACGATGTCATCCGTACCGATGCCATTGTTTTTGTAGAATGAATCATCTTCATCCAGCAGGTTGATTTTATAATCAACATAGGTGGACATGTTTTTGTTGAAATAGTAGGTAGCACCGACGTCAGCGTATTTCACCAGGTCTTTATCGTCCTGACCATTGCCCAGATCTTTACCTTTGGACTGTAAATAGGAAACAGCCGGGCGCAGACCGAAATCGAACTGATATTGTGCGGTCACTTCAAAGTTCTGGGTTTTATTTGCAACCGCATCTGCATTGTCGCCGTACGGCGTCATATTACGGGTTTCGGAATACATTGCAGCCAGGTAAATGTTGTTGGCATCGTATTTGAGGCCTGCGGTCCATGCATCCGCAGTATCGCCGCCCGCAGTAGTGTAATTTACCTGATCGTTAGTACGGTCAGATGAAGCATATGCCGCGCCTGCGCTGAAGCCCATGCCGAAATCGTAGGTTGCGGAGATACCGTAACCGTCACCATTTTCATGACGTGTATCACGACCGTTGTTGGTCCCTTCATTAGTAGAGCAGAAATTCTCATCGCAGTTATTACCTTCATTATTACCCTGATACTGCACCGCGAAGTTCAGACCCTGCACCAGACCAAAGAAGTCGGTGTTACGGTAGGTCGCCACGCCGTTTGCACGACCGGTCATAAAGTTATCGGCATAAGTATAAGAGTCGCCACCAAATTCTGGCAGCATATCGGTCCAGCCTTCTACGTCGTACAGGACGCCATAGTTACGGCCGTAATCGAAGGATCCGTAGTCGCCTACCTTCACACCCGCGAAGGCCAGACGCGTCCAGGACTGATTGTCAGAGCCTTCGGTGTTGTTTGCCTGAATGTTGTATTCCCACTGCGCGTAACCGGTCATCATGTCGTTGATTTGGGTTTCACCTTTGAAACCCAGACGCATATAGGTTTGGTCGCCATCTTTTGACGCGTCGTCAGAGAAATAATGCAGACCATCTACTTTGCCATACAGATCCAGTTTATTGCCGTCTTTATTATAAATTTCAGCTGCGTGAGCGGCTCCAGCCATTAACAAAGCGGGGATCATCAGTGCCAGTACTTTTCTTTGCATTTTGATTATTCCTTTGCAGTTATTTTTTATTGCTTAGTGAACTTTCCGGGCTGGAAAGCTGTCCCATGCTAAATCACACTGAGGGCTGATGAATAAAATATAATTGTTACGGGTTGAGTAAAATCTAAAGCAAATGATGCGTTTGAAATAACAATTGATGCCGTGAATTAATCGTTATAATTGATACAAAATAAAAATTATTAATTAAGTGGTAAAGCAGGTATTCTCCATGGCGTTATATGCCTTTAAGATTTTTTCATCCATAATTCACGTGAATATTGTTCAGAACATTGAGGCAATTTTCACCGAACTTCTGGATTAGCCCGGTGCACGTGCATCGGGCTTTTTTATGGCAAAATAATGCCCGGACAAGCCGGGCATAATGGTTATTCGCTGGTTGATTTTTCTGCTTTCCCCGCCAGCTGAGCAAGGAAGTCATAACGCTTCTGAAGATCCGCTGCCGCGTCCCTCCATAGCTGCTCTGCTACTTCTGGTTGTTGGGCGTTCAGCCTGCGGAAACGCTGCTCCTGAAGTAAGGTTTCGGCAAGGGCGTCTGAAGGCGGACGTGAATCCAGCGCCAGCGGTAATTTTCCTTCATCGGCACGGCGCGGGTCAAAGCGGTACAGCGGCCAGAAGCCGGTTGCGGTAAGCTGACGCATCTGGTCGTGGCTAAGCGCCAGATCGTAGCCATGCTCCTCACACGGGCTATAGGCGATGATCAGCGACGGGCCAGGATACGCTTCCGCTTCCTGAATGGCTTTCACCGTCTGGTTAAGCTGCGCGCCCAGCGAAATCTGCGCGACGTAGACGTGTCCATACATCATCATGCTGACGCCCAAATCTTTACGCGCCTTTCGTTTGCCATGCTCACCAAATTTCGTGACCGCACCCAGTGGCGTTGCTTTCGAGGCCTGTCCGCCGGTGTTGGAATAACACTGAGTATCAAGCACCAGAATGTTAACGTTTTCGGTGAGGCTCAGGACGTGATCAAGACCACCGAAACCAATATCGTAGGCCCATCCGTCGCCACCGATCAGCCAGATAGATTTTTCAACCAGCGCGTCAGCATCGGTCAGCAGTTGTTCAGCCCCTTCAACACCCTGAAGCGCGTGGCGCAGTTCAGCAACCTGTGCGCGACGAACGTCAGGCGTGGCCTCCGCATGCAGGGCGTCATTCAGCTCTGCCGGGATTTTATCGGCAAACTGTTCCAGCAGACGCATTACGCGGGCGCGGTGCTGATCGACCGTCAGGCGGAATCCCAGACCAAATTCTGCGTTATCCTCAAATAGCGAGTTTGCCCAAGCCGGGCCGCGGCCATACGCGTCGGTGGTATAAGGCGTGGACGGCAAGTTCCCCCCATAGATTGACGAGCAGCCTGTCGCGTTGGCAATCAGCATCCGGTCGCCGTAAAGCTGGGTAAGCAGTTTGATGTACGGCGTTTCACCGCATCCGGAACACGCCCCGGAGTACTCGAAGAGGGGGGTGATGAGCTGCGAGGTACGAATGTCAATGCGTTCCAGCTTGTTGCGATCGATTTCGGGCAGGTCGAGGAAGAAGTCATAATTCACTTTCTCTTCTTCAACATGTTCCAGACGCGACATCATATTAATGGCTTTGATTGAGGGATCCTGACGATCTTTCGCCGGGCACACCTCGACGCACAGGTTACAGCCGGTACAGTCCTCTGGTGCCACCTGAAGAACATATTTCTGGCCACGCATATCACGGGATTTTACATCCAGCGAGTGCAGACTTTCCGGTGCGTCCGCCATCGCTTCTGGCGACACCACTTTGGCGCGAATGGCCGAGTGCGGGCAGGCCGCCACGCAGTGGTTGCACTGGGTGCACAGCTCTTCTTTCCAGATAGGGATCGCTTCGGCAATGTTGCGTTTTTCCCAGCGGGTCGTGCCCATCGGCCAGGTGCCATCAGGCGGAAGCGCAGAGACGGGAAGAGTGTCGCCCAACCCGGCAAGCATCGCCGCCGTAACGGTTTTGACGAAATCCGGGGCAGCGTCAGACACCACTGGCGGCCGGTTCGGGCTGCTGGTATTGACCGGCTGCAACGGCACCTCGAACAGCGACTCGCGGGCCAGCGCCAGCGCCTGCCAGTTGCGCTCAACCAGCTCCTGACCTTTGCTGCTGTAGCTTTTGGCTATCGCCCCCTGGAGCTCCATCAGCGCGCTGTCGCCCGGCAGAATATTGGTCAGGTGGAAGAACGCCATCTGCATAACCGTATTGATACGCGCGGCCAGGCCGCACTCGCGGGCGATCTTCGCGGCGTTAATGACATACAGGCGCGCCTGTTTCTGGTTTAGCACCGCCTGGACTTCCTGGGGCAGTCGTGCCCAGACCTCATCGGCGCTATACGGGGTGTTGATCAGGAAAATACCGCCGGGCTTCAGGCGCTCGGCCATCTGGTATTTATCGATAAACTGGAGCTGATGACAGCCAACAAAATCCGCCTGAGAAATCAGGTATGCCGAGCGGATTGGATGTTCGCTGACGCGCAGGTGCGAGACGGTCAACCCGCCCGCTTTTTTGGAATCGTAGACGAAATACCCTTGCGCATACCACGGCGTGGAGTTACCGATAATTTTGATGTTGTTCTTGGTCGCCGAGACGCTGCCGTCGCTGCCCAGACCGTAGAACAGCGCTTCCAGTTTCGCATTCGAGGGCAGGGTGTTTTCCGGCAAAGGGAGAGAAAGGTTAGTCACGTCATCATAAATGCCGACCGTAAAGCGCGGCTTCGGTTTTGCCTCGCGCAGTTCAGCAAATACGGCCAGGACGCACTCCGGCCCGAACTCTTTGGAAGACAAACCATAACGCCCGCCAATGACGCGCGGCAGCGTTTCGCGTTCACCGTGATTAAACGCCTCAGCCAGAGCGGTCATTACATCAAGGTAAAGGGGTTCAGCCTGCGCGCCAGGCTCTTTGGTGCGGTCAAGTACCGCCACGGCACGCGCGCTTTCCGGCAGGGCTGCGAGCAGATGTTTCGCAGAGAATGGACGGTAGAGGCGAACTTTTAGTACGCCAACTTTTTCACCACGCGTAAGAAGCTCATCGGCCACCTCTTCGCAGGTGCCGATGGCGGAGCCCATCAGGACGATCACGCGCTCGGCCTGCGGATGACCGTAATATTCAAATGGCTTATATGCGCGACCCGTCGCAGCGGCAAAATCGTCCATCGCCTGTTCGACGTGCTCATATACCGCGTTGTACCACGGGTTTGTCGCCTCGCGGGACTGGAAATAGGTATCCGGGTTGGCAGAGGTACCCCGGATCACCGGATGTTCCGGATTGAGGGCCCGAGCGCGATGGGCATCAATGTCAGCCTGCGGCAGCAGGTTCAGTATGGTGTCATCCGGCAGCGGAACGATTTTATTGATCTCGTGAGAGGTGCGAAAACCATCGAAGAAATGAATAAATGGCACTCGACTTTTCAGCGTGGCGATATGCGAAATCAGCGCGAAGTCCTGTGCTTCCTGCACGCTGCTGGCGCAAAGCATAGCGCAGCCGGTCTGACGCACGGCCATCACGTCTGAGTGGTCGCCAAAAATAGAGAGCGCGTGTGTGGCTACAGTACGTGCGGCGACGTGCAGGACAAACGGCGTTAATTGTCCTGCCAGCTTGTAAAGCGTGGGGATCATCAACAGCAGCCCCTGAGACGAGGTGAACGAGGTCGACAGGGCACCGGTCTGCAACGCACCATGCACGGTGGCAATGGCGCCGGCTTCGGACTGCATCTCAACAACCCGCGGGACATCGCCCCAGACGTTTTTTACCCCATTACCAGCCCAGGCGTCAGCCTGTTCAGCCATCGTGGAGCTTGGGGTGATGGGGTAGATGGCGATAACTTCGCTGGTGCGAAACGCAACAGACGCGACTGCACCATTGCCGTCAATAGTTTGCATAGGACAACACCCTTACATTGCGCAAAAATGAAGGGCCTGTAAAACGACGACAGACCCTGAATATTATCTGTGTATTTTAGCAAAGCTCAGGTTTTACGATTTTCGCTTTTGTGTCCTTGGTATGCGCTGTATCAATGACTGGATGGCTATTCGCGATAAAAAATTGCGAGAAATTGTTACCAGAGCGCATAAATACGCACATCCGCTCTCGACGATGCGGCGCGTGATGCCTATTATGCATAGGTTTCGCTTTAACTATGGGGAGGAAGGTATGCGTTCTGCATTTTGGGTCGGATGTGCCGCGTTACTGTTGTCGGCATGCAGCAATGAACCTGTACAGCAGGCGACTGCGGCACACGTTACGCCAGGTATGCGAGCGGCTATGTCCAGTTCAGGCCAGGCCAACTGCGCAATGATCGGAGGGTCACTCTCCGTTGCCCGTCAGCTCGACGGCTCCGCTATCGGCATGTGCGCGTTGCCAAACGGCAAACGCTGTAGTGAGCAGTCGCTTGCCGTAGGATCGTGCGGAAGTTACTGAGTTATTCAACTCGCTTAAACATTAAAGACTTATTGGCTGTCGCCAGCGTTAACTGGTCTTCGGTCAGGTCTACCTGAGCGCCTGTGCGTAGCATATCGGCGAGGGTCTGATCCAGTTCATTAAGCTGCGGCTCGGTGCAGAGTTTCCGCGTCATTGCCAGCGTTTTGACCGTCAACTCTCCTTCGGACAATTTTCCCTGGCCGTTGAAGCCGTTGCACATTGTGCCGGAGACGGCAATGTTGTTAATCAGGCTGATACTGGGCTGCGCGCTGAACCGAATTTCAGGCTGCGTTTTCAGGCCCTTAACCGCTTTGCCATCAACGTTTTCCAGCACGAAACGGTGATTCTCTAACTGATCGGTCTGAACGGAGGCTTTACCGGGATTAACGCATCCAGCCAGTGCGAGGCTGATTAAACTTACTGCCGCGAGCTTTTTCATTTTTCTTCTCAAACTATCAATGCTGTAAATATTTTTTCAGTGTAACCATACCCTCCAGGGTGTTAATGGGGTTTATCTGAAAGTGCGAGATAAGGACCGGGCGGCAACGCACCCGGTGAGTGAATTAGTGCGATTTAAATCCGGCTGCGGCCATCAGCATTTTAAAGAGCATACTTACGCAGGCCAGTGCCAGGACGCTGCCGCCCCAGATGATGGCAAGCCACATCAAACGTTTCCATACAGGTTGTTGCATCAGTGATAACCCTCCCCATGCTGTACTTTTCCGCGAAAAACGTAATAACTCCAGAAGGTGTAGACCAGAATCACAGGAATGATCAACAGTGCGCCCACCAGCATGAAGCCCTGGCTTTGGGCTGGCGCAGCGGCCTGCCAGAGGGTAATGTCCGGCGGGATGATATGCGGCCAGATGCTGATCCCAAGCCCGCTAAATCCAAGAAAAACCAGCCCTAACGTCATGATAAACGGCAGAGTATGGCTCGCAGGATCGTTCAGGCAGCGCCACTGGCACAGACTCAGGATCGCAACCAGCGCAGGAACGGGCAGCAGATAAAACAGATTTGGCAGCGTAAACCAGCGCGCAGCAATGGCTGCTTGGGCGAGAGGGGTCCATATACTGATTACCGCAATGAATACCAGAAGCAGGAGCAGAAGCACTTTCGATACCTGACGCATCCGCTGTTGCAGGGCATTTTCACTTTTCATTACCAGCCACGTTGTTCCTAACAGTGCGTAAGCCACCACAAGACCCGCACCGCAGAAAAGATTGAACGCGGTAAACCAGTCAAACGGACCACCGCTGTAAGCGCGACCGGTGACGTTGAACCCATGGATGACCGCGCCGACGGTGATGCCCTGGCTGAAGGTCGCCACAATTGACCCGCCAATAAAGGCCTTATCCCAGAACGGACGGTGCGCCGGAGTCGCTTTGAAGCGAAATTCGAAGGCGACGCCACGAAATATAAGCCCGATCAGCATTATTGTCAGTGGAATGGTTAGCGCGTCGATGATCACCGCATAGGCGAGAGGAAAGGCGCCAAACAGGGCCGCACCGCCAAGCACCAGCCAGGTTTCGTTGCCGTCCCAGACGGGAGCCACGCTGTTGACCATTACGTCGCGATCGTCCGCATTCGGCGTTACCGGAAACAGTATGCCTATCCCCAGATCAAAACCGTCCATCACGATATACATCAACGTGGCGAAAACGATAATCACGAACCAGATAATGGAAAGATCGATACCCATTACGGTTACTCCTTAAATTCAGTGGTGACGGCAGAAAGCGGACGAGCAGGGCGGCCATCGGATTCAGTCGCGAAGGATTCATAAGGCTGCGGCCCTTTTTTAATCAGACGCACCATATAGCTGTAACCCACGCCGAACACCGCGGTATAAACCACGAAGAAGGCCAGCAAGCTGATACTCATGTGCAGATCGCCATGTGCGGAAACCGCATCCTTCGTACGCTGTAGCCCATAGACGACCCAGGGCTGGCGGCCGACCTCCGTTGTTACCCATCCGGCGAGGATCGCGATTAGCCCGGACGGCCCCATCAGCAGGGTAAACCACAGGAAGGAACGTGAGGTGTAGAGGCGCTGTTTGTAACGCAGCCAGACCGCCACCATGCCCAGGAAGAGCATCAACATCCCTAAACCGGCCATGATGCGGAAAGACCAAAAGACAATGGTGGCGTTCGGGCGATCGTCTTTTGGGAACTCCTTCAATGCCGGAACCTGTTTATCGAAACTGTGGGTCAGGATAAGGCTGCCGAGAGCGGGAATTTCAAGGCTAAAACGGGTCCGTTCCTGCTCCATATCCGGCCAGCCAAACAGCAGCAACGGAGTAGGCTCACCCGGGGGATTCTCCCAGTGGCCTTCAATGGCGGCTATTTTCGCAGGCTGGTGTTTTAAGGTATTAAGCCCGTGCATATCACCCACCAGTGCCTGAACAGGGGCTACGATCAACGTCATCCACAACGCCATGGAGAGCATGGTGCGAATGGCAGGCGTGTTGTTTCCGCGCAGCAAATGCCAGGCCGCGGAGGCTCCGACAAACAGCGCGCTGCTGAGAAATGCCGCAATCGACATGTGCAGCAGGCGGTAAGGGAAGGAGGGGTTAAACACCACGGCAAACCAGTCCACCGGAACGACCTGACCGTTGATGATTTCATACCCTTGCGGTGTATGCATCCAGCTGTTTGACGAGAGGATCCAGAACGTAGACATGAGGGTCCCCAGTGCCACCATGCAGGTCGAAAAGAAGTGCAGCCCCGGCCCGACCTTATTCCAGCCAAACAACATTACCCCGAGGAACCCCGCCTCAAGGAAGAACGCGGTGAGCACTTCATAGGTCAGCAGAGGGCCGGTAATGCTGCCCGCAAACTGCGAAAACCCGCTCCAGTTGGTGCCAAACTGATAAGCCATCACCAGGCCGGAGACCACGCCCATCCCAAAGTTGACGGCGAAGATCTTCGACCAGAAATGGTACAGCGAACGCCAGACGGTGTTTTTTGTTTTCAGCCACAGCCCTTCCAGCACGGCGAGATAGCTCGCCAGGCCAATGGTTATCGCCGGAAAAATAATATGAAAGGATACGGTAAAGGCGAACTGTATTCGCGCAAGATGAAACGCATCGAAACCAAACATGCAAAACTCCGCAGTGCAAAAAATTCGATGCCATTCTAAGCTTTGCCAGGTCTGGGTTGCAGAGACAGACCGATGTTATTTATCTATAACAGTTTTCTTGACCGTCTATGTGAAACTTGTATCGGGCGGTAATATTACCGCCCATGTTAACGCTCACTTTCGTAACGCCCAAAGGTAGATCAATACGGCGTTAAGCAGAAAGGAAAAAATAAAAAGTAATAATGTGTAGCTTTCACTCCATTCAAGTTCAGTTACAAATCCAAAATGTCTGGTGTAGAGGTGATAAAGCAAAACATCCGGCATGATGTAGCATACCAGCGAAAAAATAATGAAAAGCATCAATGTTTCGACCACCCACGTAAGGGCATGTTTTCTTGCATTCATCAATATACCTGTATGGTGCCAAGTGCATTTAATCCAGCAGCGACTTTTATTGTGCCGGACGCCAGTAGTCCATGCATTAATATTCTGAAGTGAGCATGGTTTGGTAATGTGATGCATCCATTACTAATACCGGACTGTCCCGCAGGGTGTAGACGAAAAGATCCTCGCTCAACTCTGTTGATAAAGGTTGTATCGTCAATGTGATTATCATGACGATAAAGAGCAAACCAAAAATCACGGTTCGATCCGCTTTCAAACTCTTTGATAACATCATGCCAGTGGGTAGCTAATCCACCTCGAGGACGTGTAACGATATAATAGAGTCCGGGTGGTAATGGCCCTACCTCAGGCGTTGAAACGGCATCAGGATTGTTTCTGTTGTGACCTGAGTTTCCTGAATATGCGGGGAAAAAACCCAGGCAGGACAGCTCAGCGTTGAAAGTTGTCCCCCGTTTAAATGAAAAGTACATCGAATCATCTGTCTTTCCATTCATCAGAGAAGAGAATATTCCCGTCGCAATGCTTCCAGGTAATCTTTTCGTAGCGAAGTGCGATACTTTCGAGATGGTTATGTTTTTCAGTCGCGGGATTTTTTATATCATGCATGAGTGGGCAGATAGAGACAACTTTCACGTTCTCCAGTAGCATGTTGAAGTATTCGACCTCCTGGCCTGCATTATTGATATGATACCACTTAAACTCAGCGCTTTTTAAGGTTTGTCCTTTTGCTACTGCTTTGTACAAATAGGGGCTTGAGCTGTCGAACTCTTTTTCAAAATTAAGTGGGCTATGAATACGGGTACCTGTGATCTTACCGGTCATGTTGTCGGTAGGGAGATACAGGCCGTGCCCAAAACTCAAAATTTCGATACTTCCCTCACGATTTACAACGTCGACAGAGCCCTTAATATTCGCGCCACCGTCATCTTTTAGCCAGAGGTATGCTGGAATTGCCATCCTATAGTTCCTTTTTTCTGAGTGAATCTGAAAAGTTAATACCTCTGTTGAACCAACCAGGTAGGCATAAAATGCCATGTAAAACAATTATATTTCAATGTGTTATGTGTTGGTGCTTCGAAATCGGTTTCTTGAATAATCAATGAAGCTGTAGACAATCTTGAATAAAAAATTTCTTTTTATGATTTTTACGCATTAAACAGCTTGCTTTGTCGCCAGCAACATGCGTTAATGGATTTCTGGTTTTGAATCCAAATAAATATCTGACGTAGTTTTATAAAGCAGTTCTCATCACGTTGTGCCTCTCCGCAGCCTCTCTTGGGTCTTTATCTACATTCCGATTAGTTTTGTATCGAACCAACTTTTGCCTGATCGGCTCATGAGTAATTTACGTTTTTACGTTTACAGGAGAATCCTATGACTTCTTATATCCATTTCCGCTGCCCATGCTGTCATGGCTCGCAGTACCGCACCTCAGCTTTTGATGTGTCTGACAAAAATCCGTTCGGCGCAAAATGCATTTTCTGCAAATCGTCGATGATCACGCTCGACCACCTGGCCGCAGCGCGTTCTGCTCAGAATCACATTACTGAGTACCGCAAGTAATCTACCGCGTTTCCCATAACAGTTAGCAAATTTTTCTCTTTTTCTCCTGCTGATATACACTGTCAGCAATAAGGAGAATCTGATGAAAAAATACCAGCGTCTGGCGCAACAAATTATCTCGCAGATTGAGCTTGGCGTATGGTTGCCGGGCGATAAGCTGCCTTCTCTGCGAGAGCAGGTGGCAAGCAGCGGCATGAGTTTCATGACCGTGGGCCACGCGTATCAGATGCTGGAAAGTCAGGGGCGCATTGTTGCCAGACCGCAGTCAGGCTATTACGTTGCCGCCCGTCCGACCACACACCAGCCAGCACCGCCCGCGCAGGTGATGCGCGATGAAGTAGTTGACATCAACACCTATATCTTCGACGTGCTACAGGCCAGCCGCGACCCCTCCGTTGTCCCTTTTGCCTCGGCATTTCCCGATCCGCGCCTATTCCCGCTTCAGCAACTCAACCGCTCGCTGGCTAATGTCAGTAAAACTGCCACGGCCATGAGCGTGATTGAAAACCTGCCGCCGGGTAACGTCGACTTACGTCATGCCATTGCCCGTCGCTACGCTCAGCAGGGGATGAATATCTCCCCGGACGAAATTGTGATCACCGCGGGCGCGCTCGAAGCACTCAACCTTAGTTTGCAGGCTGTCACTGAACCAGGTGACTGGGTTATCGTTGAAAACCCCTGTTTTTATGGCGCACTCCAGGCACTTGAACGTCTGAAACTGAAAGCGCTGTCGGTTGCTACTGACGTGCGTGAGGGCATCGATCTCAGTGCCCTTGAGCAGGCGTTAAATGATTATCCGGTGAAAGCCTGCTGGCTGATGACCAACAGTCAGAACCCGCTCGGCTTCACGCTGAGTGCAGAGAAGAAAGCTCAGCTGGTGGCCTTATTAACCCGGCATAACGTCACGCTGATTGAAGACGATGTTTACAGCGAACTCTACTTTGACCGCGAAAAGCCGCTTCCGGCAAAGGCCTGGGATAAGCAGGATATGACGTTGCACTGCTCCTCATTCTCTAAGTGTCTGGTGGCCGGTTTCCGTATTGGCTGGGTGGCGGCGGGAAAACATGCGCGCCGTATTCAGCAGTTGCAGCTGATGAGTACGTTATCCACCAGCTCCCCCATGCAGCTGGCGCTGGTGGATTACCTGGCGACCAAACGTTACGACGCCCACCTTCGTCGCCTGCGGCGCACGCTTGCTGAACGCAAACAGCAGGCCTGGCAATCGCTTTTGCGCCATATGCCTGCTGGCGTCAAAATCCATCATAACGACAGCGGCTACTTTTTATGGCTGGAACTGCCTGAAGAGCTGGATGCGGGGCAGTTGAGTGAAAAGGCATTAACTCATCAAATCAGCATTGCGCCCGGCAAAATGTTTTCCACCTCCAATATCTGGACACCGTTTTTCCGTTTCAATACCTCATGGGGATGGGGTGAGCGGGAGGAGCAGGCGGTCGTCCAGCTGGCGGCGTTAATTCGCGTAATGATGCTGCCCCCAGTCACATCTTGATGAAAATTCCTGAAGCGACATGACGCGCGGTCTACCTTTAGTAAGGGAGTGTGGATTGGTAACGTGACGTTGTCACGCATCGACCCGCCAGAACGTGTGCTGACAGCGAAAACAATGTCGATTTCAACAGGACGATACTATGCAAAATCAACTGCTGATTAATGGTGAACTGGTGACCGGCGAGGGTGAGAAGCAGGCGGTTTACAATCCTGCCACGGGTGAAGTATTGCTGGAGATTGCTGAAGCGTCGGCTGCACAGGTGGACGCTGCCGTCCAGGCTGCCGATCGCGCGTTCACTGAGTGGGGGCAAACGACGCCCAAAACGCGCGCCGAAAGTTTGTTGAAACTGGCTGATGTGATAGAAGCCAACGCTGACGCGTTCGCACAACTGGAGTCGCTAAATTGCGGGAAACCGCTGCACTGTGTCCAGGGAGATGAGATCCCGGCCGTGGTCGATGTGTTTCGCTTCTTTGCCGGGGCCGCCCGCTGCCTGAATGGGCTGGCTGCTGGAGAATACCTCGAAGGACATACCTCGATGATCCGCCGCGACCCGGTTGGCGTTGTCGCCTCTATCGCGCCCTGGAACTATCCTCTGATGATGGCGGCGTGGAAGCTGGCGCCCGCGCTGGCGGCGGGAAACTGTGTCGTCATCAAGCCGTCTGAAATCACCCCGTTGACGGCGCTGAAGCTGGCGGAACTGGCGAAAGATATCTTCCCTCCAGGCGTGCTCAACGTGCTGTTTGGTCGCGGCAAAACCGTAGGAGATCCGCTGACCGGTCACGAAAAAGTCCGTATGGTTTCTCTCACCGGCTCTATTGCTACCGGAGAACATATTATCGGGCATACCGCATCTTCAGTTAAACGTACCCATATGGAATTGGGCGGAAAAGCCCCGGTCATTGTCTTTGACGATGCAGATTTGGATGCCGTGGTTGAAGGCGTGCGTACGTTTGGTTTCTACAATGCTGGTCAGGATTGTACCGCAGCCTGTCGTATCTATGCCCAGAAGGGGATTTACTCCGCGCTGGTCGAAAAGCTGGGCGCAGCTGTTACCAGCCTGAAAATGGGCGCGCCGGACGATGCTTCAACCGAGCTGGGCCCGCTCAGCTCCGCAGCGCATCTTTCCCGCGTTTGTGCTGCCGTGGATGAAGCCAAAGCCCTTGGACATATCCGCGTCGTCACCGGTGGCAGTAAAAGAGAGGGGGCAGGATATTACTTCCAGCCAACGCTGCTGGCCGGGGCGAAGCAGGAAGATGCGATCGTCCAGCGAGAAGTGTTTGGCCCGGTGGTCAGCGTGACGGAATTTGAGGATGAAGCGCAGGTGCTGAGCTGGGCTAACGATTCGCAATACGGCCTGGCCTCGTCCGTCTGGACAAAAGACGTCGGACGCGCCCATCGCCTCAGCGCACGGTTGCAGTATGGCTGCACCTGGGTCAATACCCATTTTATGCTGGTGAGCGAAATGCCGCACGGCGGGATGAAGTTATCCGGTTACGGCAAAGATATGTCGGTCTACGGACTTGAGGATTACACGGTAGTCCGACATGTGATGATCAAACACTAAACCCTCATGCCCGGCGCAGTGCCGGGCGATTCAGCTTACCAGCCACATACCTCGTGTTCATTTTCCGTATCGTAGGCGCGAACGGTATTCACCAGATCCTTCACGACATCTGCCGCGACGTCCGGGATCAACAGCTCCATTGGCGCTTCTGTTTCATAATCCACCGACACGCCGTTGCTGTTATTGGTGACGGTCACGGTATAGGTAGCCTTACCCATTATTTACTCCTTATGCGTGTTGACCACTTTACCGATACCCGCACCGCTGAGCGTGACGGCAGGATCCGCGAAAAAGTCGATATTAAAATACGTGTCGTCGGTCAGTAGCTCAATGCGGTGCCATTTTTGCGGTGGCGAGATGCCAAAAGAACCGGCCTCAATGATCACTTCCAGATCGGGTTCGGTGGCATCGCCATCGGCAAAGCCAAAGTAACGCACCGCACCCTGCATGACGGACAACCGACCGTACACGCCGGCTTTGGTGTTGTGATGGGTAAAAAGCGCTTTTGGGGCGCTCTCTTTATTCCAGAACGGCGTCGAGCGGGTATGAACAAAGTTTTCAGGAATACGTAACATAATAGTTTCCTTCATGTTGTCGGACGCTTAAAGGGACTTAAGCACCTCAGGTTCAACAAAGAATTCAATATTGAACAAGGTATCGTCGGTCATCACCTCAATGTGGTGCCATCTCTCTGGCGGGAAAACACCAAAACGACCCGCTTCAATGACGAGCTCGCTGTCAGGCTCAGGTGTAAATTCATCAGCATAGCCCAGATAACGCACCGCGCCGCGCATCACCGACAGGCGAGGGTAAACGCCCGGCTGCGTGCCCGTATCAAGGTGACGTTTAAAAATGCCGGCGGGGGCCGTTTCTTTGTTCCAGAAAGGCGTGGAACGGGTGTGAATGCAACTCTGCGGAATGCGTAGCATGTTTCCTCCCTTAAAAGCCTGCTTTTATTAGACTGCTTTCTGCAGGGATCGATTTACCAAAAAGTGCATTATATATGCATCTTATCAATAATAACCGTTTTGCTTTACCCGGCGTTGTTACACAAGGTACTCAGTTGTTATTATCATTAATAATTAAGTGGTTATTGTGTAACGAAAAAACTTGATCTGTGTCAACATATGACGCATATTGCGTGCGGTTATTTTTCGGCTCAGGTAAACAGAATGACGTTGTATCAAAAGATGTTGGTGTTCTACGCAATCATGGCCTCCATCTGCGCATTAATCACCTGGTTCCTGTCTAAAGATCGTAAACGTATTCGCCTGTTGAGCGCATTCCTGGTGGGCTCCACCTGGCCGATGAGCTTTCCTGTTGCCCTGTTAATCTCTCTTTTCTGAAGCACGCTTCAAGAATCGGCATCCAGACATAGCATTCCATACATTGAGGCTGTATAAATATACAGTCCGTCATACATGGAGTGCTTATGAACAGTTTCTATTCACAGCAAGCAGGCTGCACGGTGCGCTGGCAGGATCTTCCCGGTTTCGGTGACCCGGTTGTGTTTATCCACGGGTTGGGCTGTGCATCGTCGTATGAATATCCCCGTATTGTCTGTGATACCCGTTTCGGGGGGCGCAGAGCCATTCTGATCGATCTCCCCGGTAGCGGTTACAGTGACAAACCTGACAACTACCGTTATCGCACAAGTGAACAGGCGCAGGTGGTGGTTGAACTGTTAGACCATCTCGGCCTGGATAGTCTTTGGCTCTATGGTCATAGCATGGGGGGGAGTATCGCTATCGAAACGGCAACGCTGCTAAAGTCACGCGTTAAAGGCCTGATAGTGTCTGAACCCAATTTTCATGCGGGTGGCGGGATGTTCAGCCGGGCAATTGCGGCCCAAACGGAACAACATTTTCTGGAACAGGGCTATGATGACATGCTGCGGGCGGAAACGTCGGCGTGGTCTGGAAGCCTTCAAAGCAATGCCCCCTGGGCCGTCTGGCGCGGCGCAACGAGCCTGGTCAAGGGCGTTAAACCCGACTGGGAACACCTGTTTTTGTCATTGAGCTGCCCGGTCACGTTAGTTTTTGGTGAGTGGTCCCTGCCTGATGAAGATTTTAATCGCCTGCAACAAAAAGGCGTTGCTGTAAAAATTATCCCTGATGCGGGCCATTCAATGTCCTGGGAAAACCCGTCAGCGTTGGCTCAGGCTTTGTCTGGCTTCATAAACGGATCATGAAGGGGTAGCCCGCATTGCTGCGGGTTGCAATGATTAAGACAGCAAGGCAGACAAGGCTTTCCGCGCAGCAGGCTTAATGTCATACGGGCACTGATAATCCACATTCTCAATCGCGCGGGTGTAGAGCGCAACCAGCCAGTCATAAACATAGGCTGTCGCCGCATGAACAGGCTGCTCGCCAAGTCGGGTAAGACGGGGTGAAGCATTGCTCACAACTGGTGTCACAAAAATTGGCTGACCTTTGCGGATCCGGCTTGCAGGCCGTTCAGAAACGGGCGTCAGTTCATAGCCAAGCCAGCTAATGAAATTGCCTGTCGCGGCATGCAGCTGCGCAGCACTGCTTTTATCTTTTTCTGCAATGCGTTGCAGTTGCAGCGGCAGATCCAGCCGGTAGCTGGTAACGATCAGCACATCCGCAATTTGCTGCAATACCTCTGGGTCCAGGCCCAGACGGGTGGCGGCCGCGTCGTTGCGACTCCACTGACGAAGATGGTTAACCCATACGTTATGGGCCAGTCGCGCCTTGTCTTTGGTCTGCAACGCGCCTGGATATTCCGGCGTCTCTTCCGCAAACAGATCGATAACGTCGTTAAACAGGCCGTTGACCTTTTCCTCACGGGGCTGGTGAACCGTCAGCAGCGTCTCAAACGCGTTTAACGGCGGCAGAAGCCCCTCAAGCAGTTCTCCATGACGAGCGGCGCTGCCTTGCAGCGTTCGGACCATTTTTTCGGCCTCTGCCCGCCCTGCGCCTGGCTCCTGAGTGAGTGGGGCTACGTATGCGCGCATCAGCGTGGTCAGAGACTGTTGCAACAGCCTTTTCAGCGCGTGGAGACGCTTCTGGCGCTGTGCTGGAAGGGTAGCCTGCGACAGCCATTCAATTACCCGCTGCATGCTGTGGGTATCGAGCGCCTGGAGCGTGCCCCAGCGCAGACCCGGCTGGCCCAGCAACTGTTGCACCGCTTCGTCCAGATTCTGCTTTGTGGTAAACCGCGCATCGTGAGGGGTAATGGCCCAGACCAGGCCCGGCAACGCGGACTCTTCCACCGGCTGCGTCTCTTTGACCCAGTTTTGCAGGAGCCTGGCCGTTTTTGCCGTCTGCTGGTGGTGGGCCGTCGCATTGCAGATAACCAGGACATCCGGCTGTATGTGCTGACGATAATGCTCCAGCAACCACAGGCATTTTGCCTGCGTCATCAGCGGCGTGTTTTCCTCAGAAATGGCCGGAATATCAATAATATCTACGTTATCCAGAACGCAGTTTTCAACGGGCAGCACCACTTCGCGGGTCAGACAGGCCAGCACATCGACGGGCAGGCTAATGGCATTAAGTAACTCGCCGTTATTTACCGGATGAAGCAATGTTTCCTGCGCTTCCGGCACGGTAAAGGCCCCGTGAGTAAGGAAACCTTCACACGGCAGACCAAAACTGTCCACCAGCAGACTCAACGGCGCCGCAAGCGCGCTGGCATGGCTGGTTTGATGCAGCACCTGGGCGAGTTTAAGCCACTGCTGGGTTAACTCCTGCTGCTCACCCCACAGCAGAGACCAGACGCTGGCGCGGGTGCTGAGATCAAGCGACGGAACCAGCAGGGCAAACTGGTGCCACAGGGCATCATCAATATGCTGCTTAGCGCCGGGTACTACGGTTTGCCAGAACCGGGCAACGGTCGCGACTTCCTGCGCCGTTATTCCCGGCACGCTGTGCGGCTGACGCAGCGTACGCCACTTCTCAAGCCGGGCTTCAATCACCGATTTATCCACCGCGCGGATCTGCGGATCCAACGTGGTGCGGGCGATAAACAGCTGTACCAGCTCGGCCTCCGTTACCAGGCTCAGGCGCAGGGGAAACGCGTCGTCTGCGACCTCGCGGGACGCTCTGGTGAAACGCACGGCCATGTTGGTCGGCGCATGCCCGGGGTTAATATGCGAGAAGTAATCAAACGTGCGTTGACCCGGCGTAACGTTCAGCCGTTCGTCGCCGCTGCCGCACAGGGAGGCCAGCAGATGCGCTTTCGCGGCCTGCGAGTGGCCGTATAAGCCGATGCTGCCCTGGCAGACAAGGGCACGTTCGAGGGCCTCTTCACGCGCGCGCGCGGCGTTAAGGCGGGCAAGCAGGGCGTCGGCTTCGTTATCCAGCATCGGGGCGTGCTGTCGCGTCTCGTTGATCCACCCGATTAAGGCCTGAGTGGTGGCAGTCGTCGCAGTCATTTGAGGTATACGCTCCCGCTGTCGATCCAGTAGTGGCTGCCGCTGTGTCGGCGATCGGCCAGAGTATTCAGTTTAAATGTCAGGGCGTCCGGCGGCACTGGCGTGCCGTCCTGTAGCCAGGCATCACTCAGCTCGAAAGATTCCGGGCCTTCCTGCTTAGTGCCGCCACGCAGCTTCAGGCGCACGTTCAGTACGCCGTCGCCCGCAATGGCTTTCGCCAGCTCGGCTGAGTTGATGCTCAGGGTATAGAGCGGCGTCGCGGGCCAGCGGGCATTGGCCAACTGCCGGAAACCGAGCGTAACGTTGCCGCGCAGCGGGAAGTGCAGACGGGCGTCCAGTTTCGCGCCGGGTTTATCGAGGTCGATATCGTGATACCAGACGTTCTCGTCCCGCAGGGTATTGATCGTGTTATCCAGCACGCCCAGATAGCGCACCGTAGAGTACGCGCCGATATCCGCTGCTTTAAAGTTAAAGCGCGGCAGACGAAGATCCAGCGCCAGGCTACAGAGCATCGCTCCCACCGCAGCGGTGGATTTCGGGTTGCCGATCCGTCCCTGCTGGCTGAACGGATACCATTCATGAACCTGGTATTTATCCAGCCAGACGATGCGGTTGACGGGCACCGGTTGCAGGTGGCGAATCAAGGCCTGAACGCCTGGCAGACAGCCTGGCCGTCCCGTGATCAGCAGAATATCGCAGCTGTAGTGAGAGATCGCCTCACATACCGCATGCAGCGGGGCGGCAAGCGTGAACTGACCCGCCAGCATCGCGTCCTGCATCTCGCGGAAACTGACGTGCAGCGGGACGCTGAACAGATCAAAGTGTTCTGAGCCGGCAGGCAACGCATGGTCGATCGCCTGCCGGAGATAGTTCATCACGTTGCGGGTCGGTTTTTGCGCAAGCAGATCGCCAAAGGTGGCATGCAGCCCGGCCAGCGGATCGTCAACATCGCTCGATTCCCACGCCGCCAGGATCGCGTGGCCGATCGGCATAAAGAGCTGAAGTGCCGTCTGCTGGCGCAGGACCGCCTGGGTATCGATCCGCCCGGAGTCGCCGAACAGGGATGCCATCAGCTGGGAGGCATCGGCAATGCCGGATTTCTGAAGCTGGGTTTGCAGGGCGGGCAGAACGTAGCGCTGGATCACGTCCAGCAGTGTGTCGTCGCCAGCGACCTTGAACCCTTCGCGGAACAGCAGTTGCGGGGTGATTTTGACGTTATTACCGGTACCATCGTCTAGCTGATAGTGTGTGATGGCCATATCCGTCGTGCCGCCGCCGATATCAATCGAGGCCACGCGCAGAGCGCGCCCCGGCTGGACGCCAGGCTCAGGCGCGCGATCCGGACGGGCAAGGGAGGCGAAAAAGGCCTCGGTCTGGCCACCGAAGTGGGAAATGGCTTCGTTATACAGCCACACCAGCTGGCCGCAGCTGGCCTCGTCCCATTCCATCTGGATCTCAGGGACCGGCACCACGCTTTTTTCCTGCTGCTTGCGGCTGGCAAAATCTTCATCCTGCGGATGCCAGCCCATCGCTTTCCAGACGATGGCGATGGCTTCGAACATGCGGCGGCGGAAAATCTCGCGCTCCTGTTTCGGCATCGCCGAAGGCAGGGTGAGGATCAGCGTTCGCAGCTGGCGGGGAGAGGCCGGGAAGCCGAGCCGCAAGCGGGTGGCTACGCTGTTAATCTGGCCAAGCGCCTGAGCCAGCAGCTCGCAGAGCATGTGCGTCATCAGGGTGCTGCGGCTGTACTGCGGCGAGAACACCGGCAGGCGCTCATCCTGCGGCAGCGTAAAGAGCGGTTCCCCGTCGTCGTTCATCAGGTTCATCAGCGGAAACGCGGTTGCCAGCGGTTCGCGCTGAGTTTTGCTGTTCATCTGGCTAAAGCGCCAGTCCTGCACCACCGGCGTCTCGTCCCACAGATAGCGACGCGGGCTGGAGATACCGCTGTTGCCTTCCGTGCCCAGACGCTGCATCGCCAGCTTACGCGCTTCATCACCCACGCGGACAATGGATGGCCAGACGAACGCATCCTCCCGGCCGCTTTCCACCGAGAAGTGCTGCTTGCCAAAACGCGCTTCGGAAAATTCAAGACGGCTGGTAAAAAGCGGCTCATTCAGGAACTGCGGCTCACTCAGGGAACGCACCTGGAGTTCAGCTGTCTGGCGCAGGCCGTCGTTGGCATCACCATGATCTTCAATAATCACGCCGCAGGTGTGGGTGTTGCCTACGTCAAGGATCAGATCGACAGGAATAGCAGGGGTGCTCAGGGTATGGGTGACAAACTTCACTTCCGGCACGGTGAGTTGTTCACCGAGCATGGAGAGCAGGTTGAGCCAGTGCGCCTGATATTCAAAGCTGCGCATGGCCTGATGCAGCTCGCGCTCGGCGCGTTTTTCAACCCCGTCAGCATATTGTGTGAAGGCTTCACGCAGCCAGCCGTCAATCCAGGTCTGGTCGAGGAAACTCTCAACCTCACTGTCGCGCCAGGCGAGGGCGAAACGCGTGCCGTTAAGAATGTCGTTTTCAACCGGCGACAGGGCAGACGTCGCATGCTCCGCAATCTGGCTGTCGAGCGCGACGGTGACCCGGTGCGTATTGCCTGCCGCGTCGGGCGTGGACAGCTTCCGTACCTGGACGCGCGCCCAGTTATCCGGGCCATCAACAAACGTCCGCGGCGGGTTAAAGCGCAGGAAAGGGAGCGGCAGCCAGACACCGTCCAGCACGGTCAGGGAGTCATGCAGTGGAATGGTGCTTTCAGGCTTGACCACTTCCGGCTTCCCGCCATCGGTGGCAGGCAGCGTGTACCGGCCGTTGACCAGGTCAAAATCCAGGCGCAGCAGCGGGCCATTTGCCGTTTTACGCACGAAACGCCCGTTGCTGGCGGTGTCCTGCGGAGTCAGGCCAAAATCGAGAAACTGTACGCCGCTGTTAGCAATCAGCGTCACGCTCTGTTTATAGTCGCAAAGATTAACCAGCATAGGATCAGACACCTGCTTTCTTGAACGTCAGAGGAACGACGGTGTTGGCATCGTAACGTGCGGTGCATTCCGCCACGTCGCTGGCACCTGCCTTACAGGTCACTTCCGGCATCGGATAGCGTGAACCGTCGGTGCAACGAGCGTTTCCGCGCGTTTTGATCAACAGCTCACCGTTGCTGTGTAATCCGGAAAAGACGTCTACCCGGCAGACAATGTTGTCGCCATGCACGACCCGGGCGAAACCTTTATTGTTCTGGATCTGGTAGCGCAGAGACGGCGGTTTGCCGGTGAGCGGATCCTGCACATCGAGAAACGCGCGCCAGGTGCCGTTCAGGAAGCGCGTTAACCCCGCTTTGACCTGGTTTGCCTCCATCACCATCGCATCTTTCGGGATAGCGGTAATGACCACCGGTTCGGCTGCCGGGGCAGGCGTCTTCACCTTCGGCTCTACCACTTCTGCCTGGTGCAGCGGGAGTTTCAGCTCAAGCGGCTCAACCGTCTTCACGGGGGCCGGAGCAATGGCGACAGGTGCTGGCGCTGGTGAGGTAACTGGTGCTGCGGTCGGGGCCTGTTTTGGCCAGAGCAGCGGCGTGGCAATGGCTGCAATAATGACGGCGGCAACCGGCAGCAACCACAGGGGGGAGCGACGTTTTTTCTGCACCACCGATGGTGCGGGCTCTGACGGCACGGTGTTCATGCACACCGGCTCTGGCGTATACAGCTCATCTTCGGTGATACGGACGGTAGCCACAGGCGTGATAAGCGGCGCGTCGGCCTGCTCGAAGGTCACCACCGGGGCCGGTTCTGGCTCAGGTTCAGGTTCGTTAATCATCACGGGTTCAGGTTCAGGGACCAACGATTCGCGCAGGCAGTCCAGCACGTCGTCGCGCGCGTTTTCGTTAAGATTGACGAAACCCCAGAAGCAGATCACCGGTTTGCCATCCACCAGGAAAACAAAGTTTTCACCGGGAAACTGGAAAGCTTTAGAGAGCAGAGATCCAAACAGTTGCTGCGCCGTTTTCGGTGACTGAAGGCATTTTTTACTCACCGACTCCATGCTGGCGAGCGTGTTTTCCAGATAGCGCAGGGCGCGAAAACGATCGTCTTCATCCGCCGCCTTCCAGCTGGAGACGGTTCCCTCAACCGGGGAGTACCAGTCAACGCGATCGCCGCCGTCATTGACCTGAGGAATGGCCAGGCAATCGACGATAGCCTGCTGTTTGCGCAACCGAAGCGCTTCGCGGATTTGCAGCGCTGATTCAAAAACGGCCTGTCCGCCGCCGCCAACGGCCTGAAAATCATCCAGATTACCGCTGCGTAAAAGTGTTTTTGCCACGATTTGGTCCTGTAGACTTCTTCACGCCATTACTTTAACGAAACAGGTAAGCAAGCAAACGGCGGAGGAGACGACAAAAGGGACGATTTCTTGCGGCATTGATCGTAACGGTTGTGCTTGACGAATAATGGACCTTAAGGCAAATCGGTTTCTGCGGGCTGATGCTAAAACCAGCGAAATGTACGGCTTTAGAATAACCTGATAGTGATTCGTTATTTGTCAGGCCAAAACGTCTGTGCTGTTATTACTGTTCACTATAATAAAACCGAAAGGGTAATAATTATGTTTACAGGGAAAACCGTGCTCGCCCTCGCGCTGAGCGCGCTGCTACCGGCAAGCGCCGCATGGGCGGCAAACAAAGACACCATTATCTACTGCTCCGAGGCGTCGCCGGAGTCGTTTAACCCGCAGATCGCCAGCTCTGGCCCCTCGTTTGTCGCCAGCTCGCAAACGCTGTATAACCGTCTGATTAACTTCGACCCGGTAAAAAACACGCCGGTGCCTTCTCTTGCGGAGTCGTGGACCATTTCGCCAGACGGCAAAACATACACGTTTACCCTGCGTAAAGGGGTGAAATTCAACAGCAATAAATACTTCAAACCGACCCGTGATTTTAACGCTGATGACGTTATTTTCTCCGTTATGCGTCAGAAAGACCCTAAGCATCCCTATCACAATGTTTCCCAGGGTAATTACGAATACTTTAATGACGTGGGCCTCGACAAGCTCATTCAGGATGTGAAAAAGATCGACGATTATCACGTTCAGTTCACGCTGAGCGAACCCAACGCGGCTTTCCTGGCCGACTGGGGAATGGACTTCGCCTCGATCCTCTCTGCCGAGTACGCGGACGCGATGCTGAAAAAGGGCACGCCTGAAAATGTGGACACCTGGCCAATCGGCACCGGGCCGTATGTGCTTCAGCAGTACAAGGTGGATTCGCTTATCCGCTACGTCGCCAACCCGAACTACTGGGAGGGAGAGGTGCCGACCAAACACCTGATCTTCTCCATCACGCCAAACGTTGAGACGCGTCTGGCGAAGCTGCAAACGAACGAGTGTCAGATCATTCCTGCGCCGTCGCCGGTGCAGTTTGAAGCGATCAAGAAAAACAAAGACCTGACGCTGCACTCGGTGGATGCGCTGAATGTGGGGTACCTGGCGTTCAACACAGAGAAAAAACCGTTTGATAACGTGCTGGTGCGCCAGGCTCTGAATTACGCGACGGACAAAAAGGCCATTGTGAACGCGGTCTTTATGGGGTCTGGTACGGTCGCTAAATCGCCGATCCCGCCGAACATGCTCGGCTTTAACAAAGATCTGAAGGATTACGGCTACGATCCGGAAAAAGCAAAAGCGCTGCTGAAGCAGGCGGGTCTGGAGAAAGGCGCGGAAGTGACCCTCTGGTCCATGCCGGTTCAGCGTCCGTACAACCCGAACTCCCGACGCATTGCAGAGATGATCCAGGCTGACTGGGCGAAAGTGGGCGTGAAGGCGAAAATCGTCTCATATGAGTGGGGGGAATATCTCTCCGGCATGCGCAAAGGCGAGCATGATTCCGCGCTGTTCGGCTGGATGTCTGATAACGGCGATCCGGACAACTTCGCCGATGTGCTACTGGGTTGTAACAGCATCAAAACCGGATCTAACGCCGCGCGCTGGTGTGATAAGGGGTATGATGAGCTGGTGCAAAAGGCCAAACTGACCAGCAACCCGGACGAACGTGCGAAGCTGTATGGCCAGGCACAGGAGATTTTCTACCAGCAGGCACCGTGGATTGCGTTAGCTAACGGCAAAACGTTCTACGCGACCCGCAGCAATGTGACCGGGTACAGCGTAAGCCTGATGGGCAGCGATTTCTCGAAAGCGAAGCTGAACTGATCGTATTTTGCCGGGTGGCGGCTATGCCTTACCCGGCCTACGGGTGTCATATGTAGGCCCGGTAAGCGTAGCGCCACCGGGCATGTGAAAAGGAGTGACAATGTCACATTTAAATGATGTTATCGCCCGCGTCGATGCCACCATCGAAGAGAGCGTAATTACTCACATGAACGAACTGCTAATCGAATTAAGCGATGATGCAGAGCTCAGCCGTGAAGATCGCTATAGCCAGCAGCAGCGCCTGCGTACCGCGATTGCGCATCATGGCAAGCAGCATAAAGAAGAGGCGGAGGCGCGCCATGCCCACCTTACGCAGGGCGGGACTATTCTGTAAGGGTTAAAACTGGCGCCGTGCCACCAGCCAGGCGCCGACCACCAGCATCACTGCGCCGCAGACCGGGCCAACCAGCGCGCGCAGGGGAACGCCGTTGCTCTTGAGGATGTCCATCACCAGACCGCCAATCAGCTGGCTTGCCACCAGGACGGCAATGGTCGTTGCCGCGCCCACATTTTGATAGCCGCTAATACTGGCAAAGACAAAAAAAGACCCCAGCAGGCCGGGGATCAACGTCCACCAGCGCACCGTTGACGCCAGTTCGTTAAACCCCGCCAGGCCATTTTTCACCAGCAAAATGCTGACAAACAGCACAATCCCCACCAGCGAGTTCAGCAGCATGGCGATAAGAATGGTGGAGGAAGATTGCGTAATGCGCACCATCAGGGTGTTTTGCACTACCAGCCCAATCCCGGCGGCTACCAGAAACGCTAACGTCAACGATTGATTCATGGCAGAGCATCCGGATCGCTGCGCTCATCAAGCTGGAGCTGCATAAAGGTTAAATCCAGCCAGCGACCGAATTTGGTTCCCACCTGCGGCATATTGCCGGTGGTAATAAAGCCAAGGGTTTCGTGCAGATGAATTGACGCCTGGTTCTGCGCCTCAATACCGGCAACCATCACGTGTTTACCGATCTGGCGGGCTTCCTTGATTAACTCCGTCATCAGCAGCCGGCCAATGCCTTTGCCCTGATGTTCGGGATGAACGTACACCGAGTGCTCCACCGTGTGGCGAAATCCGTCGAACGCTCTCCAGTCGCCAAATGAGGCGTATCCCGTCACCACTCCGTCTTCTTCACTGACCAGCACTGGATAACCCGACAGAGTACGCGCCTCAAACCATGCAATACGGTTATCGGTGTCGACAGTTTTATCATTCCAGATGGCGGCAGTGTGCAGCACCGCATGGTTATAAATTTCACCGATAGCGGCACAATCTTCTTTGCAGGCATGACGAACAATCATGGGTAACCTCTGGCTGTGGTGTTCACTATAGTAGTACGATTTACTCACAATATTACACAGTTCTTATATTGCATCGCTACGACAAAATCCCTATTTTTTTGTCACAAAACTGCCCCGAAAAACCATCCGTACACTATAGTATGACGTCATGAATACAATGACAGACAATATGAATCAACGCATTAGCGCCCGCATACGCCTTGAACGCGAGTCGCGGGGCTGGTCATTAAGCGAACTGGCCGAACGGGCAGGTATCTCACGCGCCATGATCCATAAGATTGAACGGGGTGACAGTAGCCCAACGGCGACGCTGCTTGCGCGGTTATCCGGTGCCTTCGGTATTAGCATGTCTACGCTTATTGCGCGCGCGGAAATGCAGGAGGGCAAACTGTTACGTCTGGCGAATCAGCCCGTCTGGCGCGATCCGCAAACCCACTATTTGCGTCGCCATGTGTCGCCGCGCAGCGATATGCCTATCGACCTCGTCCAGGTGGAGCTACCCGCAGGTAGCGATGTGCCGATGCCCGCCTCCTCTTATGCGCTGGCACGACAGCTGATTTGGTTGCAGGCAGGTGAACTGGTCTTTCTGGAGGGGGATACTCGCCATGAAATGAAGGCCGGAGATTGTCTGGAACTCGGGCCGCCGAACGACTGCCGGTTTATCAACGAAACGGATGAATCGTGCCTTTATCTGGTCGTGCGGCTTAATCAGTCCGGCTCATAATGCACAGGCGATCCGCAGGATAACGTGCCAGACTTGAATGACATTTTCAGCAGTAAGGAGCGATGAATGAGTCAATCTACTACGCAAAACCGACGCTGGGTGCTGGCTTCCCGTCCACACGGCGCGCCGGTTGCCGATAATTTCCGCCTGGAAGAGCAGCCGATCCCCGCGCCCGCAGAGGGGCAGGTGTTATTACGCACCGTATGGCTCTCGCTTGATCCGTACATGCGAGGCCGTATGAGCGATGCGCCATCCTATTCACCTCCGGTCGAGATTGGCGCGGTGATGGTGGGCGGCACGGTAAGCCGCGTCGAGACCTCCCGTCATCCGGATTATAAAGAGGGTGAATGGGTTCTGGGTTACAGCGGCTGGCAGGAGTATGAACTATCCGACGGGCAGGGGCTGGTGAAGTTGGGTGAAAACCCGTCGCATCCTTCATGGGCACTCGGCGTGCTAGGGATGCCGGGCTTCACCGCGTATATGGGGCTGCTCGATATCGGCCAGCCTCAGGCAGGGGAAACCCTTGTCGTGGCGGCGGCCACGGGGCCGGTCGGCGCAACGGTGGGGCAGATCGGTAAAATCAAAGGATGCCGGGTCATCGGCGTGGCTGGCGGGGAGGAGAAATGCCGTCATGCGGTCGACGTGCTCGGTTTCGATGCCTGTCTGGATCACCATGCGGATGATTTTGACGAACAACTGGCTAAAGCCTGCCCGCAGGGCATTGATGTGTATTACGAAAACGTCGGCGGTAAAGTCTTTGACGCCGTGCTGCCGCTCTTGAATACCTCCGCGCGCGTGCCGGTTTGCGGACTGGTCAGCGGCTACAATGCGACCAATCTGCCGGAGGGTCCGGACCGCTTACCGCTACTGATGGGGACCATCCTGAAAAAACGCATCCGTATGCAGGGTTTTATTATCGCGCAGGACTATGGTCATCGTATTGACGAGTTCCAGCAGGAAATGGGCCGCTGGGTGCAGGAAGGCAAAATTCACTATCGCGAGCAGGTTACGGAAGGGCTGGACGCGGCGCCGGACGCCCTGATTGGCCTGCTTGAGGGGAAAAACTTCGGCAAGGTTGTGATCCGCGTGGCGGCCGACTAAACAGAGCATCGGTTATGGCGGGCAGTGTCCGCCATAATTATTTGTGAAGATACGATATATTGTCTTTAATTAATCCATAAGCTTTGCGCGCCTCGGCCCAGCTGAGCCAGAAGTGAAAAATGCAATATTATTTGAACGATTTTAATATTACGCGCGCCCCTCATAACAGGCATGACGATACAGGATATATCTAACCGGCGATGTTTTTTTAAACAGACGCTGAAAATGGCATTTTGTTTGGCTACGGGAATTAAACATGCTTGATTTGGAACATATGGAAAAAGCACAAAGAATCAGTCTGACTTTGCAAGTAGAGAACAGTTTAAAGGGAGCATTAATTACGGGCTCATTAAAACCTGGGGCTCGACTCGTTACAAAAGAGATTGCGGATAAATTGGGCACCAGTATCACACCGGTGCGCGAAGCCCTGCTGCGCCTGGTGTCGGCGGGGGCATTACAGGCCACGCCAGCGCAGGCGTTTTTGGTGCCAGAAGTGACGCTGGAACGCTATAACGAAATTAACGCCATCAGAAAGCAGCTTGAACCGATGGCCGTTGCGGCGGCGTGCCAGAATATGACCGAGACCAAACTGGATGCGTTACGCGCGCTGTCAGATAACTTCAGTGCCGCCATGCATCAGGGCGATGTACAGAAAGCGATCCATGCCAACCGCGTGTTCCGGTTCACGCTCTATCAGTATGCCGAGATGCCGACCCTTCACTCGCTGATTGAGCAGCTCTGGGTACGGATTGGTCCGTGCATTCACTATCTGCATGAAGAGTTAAGCGAGGTTCCCGCAGCGACCTATCATTATGACGATCTGCTTTCTGCGCTTGAGCAAAGGGATGTGACGGCCAGCCGGGAAGCGATCGACAAAGCCATTGATGAAGCCAATATTCTTCTGCAACGGCAATACTACAGTTAAGGATCCCTCTGGCGCACTTATTTGTTTATTTGTATCAAACGTCCTTGATTATATTCCCGGCGCATCAGGCAACCGGGAATGATGTTATTTTGCTTATTTTTTTACCGGCAACGTGCGCTGCCGGAGAATGGTTTACTCAAAACGATAAGAGACCGACAGGCCCACGCCATAGTTACGACCAGGGGCAGGTTCGTAATAGCGGTTGTAGCCAGCGTTAACAATCTCTGAACCGGCGTACTCTTTATCGAACAGGTTATCGACGCGACCAAAGACGTCCATTCCCCATTTGCCGTAGTTGAGTTTATAGCCGGTATTCAGGCCCACAACGGTATAAGAGGGCGCTTTAGCGGTGTTGGTATCGTTGGCCATGACATCGCTCATGTAGCGGGCATCTGCCCCCGCGTACCAGCCTTCCTCAGGCTCCCAGCCAAACGACGCATAACCCATGTTACGGGCGATCCCCGGCATCCGGTTGCCGCTACAGTCTGCATTGCTACAGACGTTGGTGCGGTAGGTGGCATCAAGATAGGTCCACGCCATCTTCAGCTTCCAGTTCTCGGCAAACTGCTGGTCGAGCGCAATTTCCACACCCTGACGGCGCGTTTTTCCCGCGTTTTTATAAGTCGTGCGACCATCCTTGCTTTCGTCCACCACGATCTCGTTGTCGGTATCCGTGCGGAACAGCGCCGCCGTCAGGATGCCATTGCCGATGCGGGTTTTGCTGCCAATCTCATAGGTGTTGTTGGTGGACGGTTGCAGGTTCATATTGAGGCCACCTTTGCCATCAGAACGGTAGGAAAGTTCGTTGATGGTCGGCGTCTCAAATCCCCGTCCTGCCGCGGCATACAGGTTCCATGCGTCGGTCACGGCGTATTTCACCGCACCTGCCGGGAGCCATTTGTGGTAGCTGGCGTCGCCGCTGTCATCACCGTTTTGCGGGGTAATGTAACGATCGTTGGAGTCAAACCAGACGGAGCTATAACGTACGCCCGCCTCTAAGGACAGTTTTTGCGTTAGCTGCCACTGGGTTTGCAGGTAGGGATCCAGGTTCCACATCAGATTGCGTTCGTCACGGCGTTTATTACCCTTCACGCCATAATCTGGCACGCCGTTGCCCATCACGAAGTTCTCATACCCGCGACGATTTTCGCTCATGTTTTCGTAGTTCAACCCGGTGGTAAATGTCACCGGAACCAGCAGTTCGCCGCGGTGGGTCCAGCGCGTATCAATACCCTGATAGTGACGCTGCATATCAATCACACCGCCCGAATGCGCAGGATTCTCGCGCTGAGTGGACGCCGGAATGGACTGGTACTGAGTCATTTCACGCTCACCGGCATACATCATCACGCTGAGGTCGTCCTGTTCGCTCAGCTGACGGTCGTAGCGGATCCCGGCCTGGGTCTGCTTAATGGTCTTACGCGTGTTGTACTGATCGCCACGTGGTGACTGGCGCGGGTTGTTCTGCCACTCCTGATAGCTCAGTCCGCCCGGATCGTTGGCTTTCATGTCCACGCTGTTAAAAATCAGCGTCAGCTTGCTGACATCATTAATGCGCACGCCCAGTTTCGCGTTGGCGAGGTTTTTGCGCGCGCCGCTGTGGTCGCGATAGCCATGGGTGGTAAAACGGGTAGTGGATACGGCGTAATCCACATCGCCCGCCTGAGTACCATCACCCACCGCCCCGGTGGCCTTCATACCGTAACGCCAGGTGCCGTAGCTGCCGTAATAGCTGCTGGCTTCAATGGTGGCTGGCTGTTGTCCGGTCTGGGTGTTGATGTTGATCACGCCGCCGGAGGCATTACCGTACAGGGCAGAGAAGGGGCCGCGCAGCACGTCGACGCTCTCTATGCTGTTGAGGTCAATGTTTGATGTCTGCCCCTGGCCATCGGGCATGGTTGCCGGAATGCCGTCCACGTACATGCGGATCCCGCGTACGCCGAAGGTTGAGCGCGCGCCGAATCCACGAACGGAAAGTTGCAGATCCTGAGCATAGTTCTGGCGGTTCTGGATTTGCAGGCCAGGTACGCTCCCAAGGGATTCAGAAAGGTTGATGCGCGGTGTGGCATGTCGCATATCCTCGCCGCTCACCACGCTGACTGCGGCCGGGGTGTCCAGTTCTGAGACGGTTTGCGGCGTGGCGCTGACGATCAGGGTCTGTTCATCCGCGGCCATCGCACTCAGCGGGCCAAAAATGACGGGAACGAACAACAGGGGTAGTGAGGCCTTATGGGCAGTAATAATTTTCATGGAGTAAGCCGGTTAAGAAAAAATTCGAACCAAATCAACTGGAACCTGTGTATATATGTTAAATCCTTTGTAAATGTTATGAAAACTATAACCGCACATTTCGTGAATGTAAGGTTTTGCAGGAAAGAAATACTCCACATTCAACTCATTAATGATTACTATTCTCATTAAAATAACGGCAAAGCGATGACTTTGCCCGCCGGAAGCGATGTCAGCGGTAAATCTCCTCATTTAAAAAGGAATTGTTATGTCTTTACGTCATCTGTGCTCGCCGCGCCTGCGTGGGTCTCTGCTGTTGGGCTCTTTACTGTTTGCCGGTACGTTCCAGGTTCATGCCGCTGAAGAGATGCTGCGCAAAGCGGTCGGCAAGGGCGCGTATGAAATGGCCGTCAGCCAGCAGGAAAACGCGCTGTGGGTTGCGACGTCACAAAGCCGCAAAACCGATAAGGGCGGCGTGGTCTATCGTCTGGATCCGGTCACGCTGGAAGTGACGCAGGCGATTCATAACGATCTCAAGCCGTTTGGCGCCACGATCGATAACGCCACCCAGACGCTGTGGTTCGGTAACACCGTCAACAGCGCCGTGACGGCGATTGACGCCAAAACGAGCGAGGTGAAAGGGCGCCTGGTGCTGGACGATCGCAAACGTAGCGACACGGTGAAGCCGCTTCAGCCGCGCCAGCTGGTGGCCGATGACACGACCAATACGGTATACATTACCGGCATCGGCAAGGAGAGCGTGATCTGGGTTGTTGATGGCGCAACGCTGAAGCTGAAGGACACCATCACGAACACCGGCACGTTCAGCACCGGACTGGCGCTGGATGCGAAGGCAAAACGCCTGTATACCACCAATGCGGACGGTGAGCTGGTGACCATTGATACCGCGACCAACAAAATCCTCAGCCGTAAGAAAGTACAGGAAGACGGAAAAGAGCACTTCTACCTGAACCTGAGCCTGGACACTGCCGGCCAGCGTGCGTTTGTGACGGATTCAAAACAGCCTGAAGTGCTGGTGGTGAATTTGAAAGATGGCAGCGTAATGCAGAAAATCGCCGCGCCAGAATCGCTGGCCGTACTGTTTAACCCGGCGCGTAACGAAGCCTATGTGACGCACCGCGAGGCGGGCAAGGTGAGCGTGATTGACGCCAAAACTTACAAAGTGACCAAAACCTTCGATACGCCGGTTTACCCGAACAGCCTGGCGCTGTCTGCGGACGGTAAAACGCTGTACGTGACGGTGAAACAGAAGTCTACCCGTCAGCAGGAAGCCACTCAGCCTGACGATGTGATTCGTATCGCGCTTTAAGGTGGGAATTGCCCGGTGGCGCTGCGCTTACCGGGCCTGGAAAACCATGAAATGCAGGCCGGGTATGGCGTAGCCGCCACCCGGCTTTTTTATTAACGCGACGTCTCTTCCACCAGCGGACCATCCTGTTTGTCATCTCCAGGATGAACCGGGGCGGTACTGTGGATTTCATTCACGCGTTTACGCACGCCAAACCAGCCAGCAATCAACAGCACCGCCAGCAGCGGGATTGTGGCGATGGTGTAAGTACCGTTCGGGTAGTCGAAGGCCATCAGCACCAGCACACTCAACAAGAACAGCAGGGTAAGCCAGGAGGTCACCGGCGCGCCCGGCAGCTTGAAGCTGACGTCAGCCGCTTTCCCTTCTTTAATTGCTTTGCGCAGACGCATCTGACACACCACGATAAAGGCCCAGGAGGCGATGATGCCCAGCGCAGCGACGTTCAGCACGATCTCAAACACTTGAGACGGCACGAGATAGTTCAGGAACACGCCAAAGATATACACCACCAGCGTAGCCAGAATACCCGCGTAAGGCACCTGCTGCTTGCTCATCTTCGACATAAACTTCGGCGCAGAGCCCCCCATCGACATGGAGCGCAGGATACGGCCCGTCGAATAGAGCCCGGAGTTCAGGCTGGAGAGCGCGGCAGTCAGTACCACGATGTTCATGATGCTGCCCACGTACGGCACGCCCAGCTTAGAGAAGAAGGTCACAAACGGACTTTGCCCCGCCTGGTATGCATTCCACGGCAGCAGCAGTACCAGCAATACCACGGAGCCCACATAGAACAGACCGATACGCCAGATCACGCTGTTGATGGCTTTTGGCACCATCGTCTGCGGATCTTTACATTCACCTGCCGCCGTACCGACCAGTTCGATGGAGGCAAAGGCGAATACCACGCCCTGGACCAGAACCAGCGCTGGCAGCAGGCCGTGCGGGAAGAAACCACCGTTATCGGTAATCAGGTGGAAGCCGGTGGCGTTGCCGTCCAGCGGTTTACCGGTGCCGAGGAATACGGTCCCGACCACCAGGAAGATCACAATGGCCAGCACCTTCACCAGCGCGAACCAGAACTCCATCTCGGCGAACCATTTCACGCCGATCATGTTCATGGTCCCGACGATTGCCAGCGCCCCGAGGGCGAATACCCACTGCGGCACATCGCCAAACGCGCCCCAGTAGTGCATGTACAGCGCAACGGCGGTGATATCGACGATACCGGTCATTGCCCAGTTAACGAAGTACATCCAGCCCGCGACATACGCGGCCTTTTCACCGAGAAATTCACGGGCGTAAGAGACAAAGCTACCGCTGGAAGGGCGGTGGAGCACTAGCTCGCCGAGGGCGCGAAGAATGAAGAAAGAGAAGATACCGCACACCAGATAGACCAGGGCGAGAGCCGGGCCAGCCATTTGCAGACGTGCGCCTGCACCTAAAAAAAGACCTGTACCGATAGCGCCGCCGATGGCGATCATCTGCACCTGACGGTTGCCCATCGCCTTGTGATAGCCCTCTTCATGAGAGTTCAACCAGCGACGTTTAGCAGCATGATGATCGGCTGCGCTTTTATTGCTTGTTTTCATTGAGTTACCTGTTTGCCTGTCTGAACCATTAACGTGATAGTCCTGCCTGGCAGAAGCCGAAACAAACGATTGCTTCTGCGCAGACACATGCTGCCTTTCCAGTCATTCTGTGTATGGATAAGGCAAAACATGGCGAGGCATCCTACCCGCAATTGATAAGCGACGCAAAATATAACCGTGCCGAAAGTGATGCTCGTCGAAGGAAATCGTGTGGTCAGAGCAGACGGCGATCACAACGCGCTGAATCG
>NZ_JABMCU010000060.1:0-22102 GCF_013179605.1 Enterobacter sp. CM29
GCCGGCATTTTGCGGCGCAGGATGTTCATCACAATGCCCTGCGTCGCCTCACGAAAGCCGAGATAGACGCCAAAGAACGCGGTCATCACAGCGAAAATATTGAGGATTACGCTGACAATTTTGACCCAGCCCGCGCCGTCACCGCTGATAAACTGTGCTGCGATTGCCAGGGCGGAAATATTCTGCTCGTAGGCTTTTACCGCCTCGTCGTGCCCCATCGCCAGGGTGAAGGAGACAGCGTAGAAAAAGACCGTCACAAACAGCACGCCAAAGGCGATATTCATTGCCCGCAGCGCTTTATGACGCGCCACCTCAACGGATTTTTCCCGTGAACGATAGGAAATCACCATCGGGCTTAATGTCTGAATAAACAGAATGGAGGTTAAGGTGAAAGGCAGCGTAATAATGGCGTTTTTAATCAGCAGCCCCATTGGCGGCAGCATGCCGACGTTGGCTAAATGCCAGAGGCCAATCATCGAAAGCCCCAGCGCCGCCACCACAAATAATTTGGTCAGCACCATCAGGCTGGAGACTTTAAACAGCAGCTTTTCACCGCGCGACGAAATGGCGACCAGAATGCAGATCAGGAATAAGCCGTATAACGGATTTTCCGAGAGCAAACCGTCGGTTACGCCGAAGGTGTGTAAATAGGATGCGCTGTCGTTGGTAATGGCCGTCGAATAGACAAACATCCAGATCACCAGCATCACGAAATAAAGTGCACCCAATAAGATGCCCCAGTTTTTGCCTAAATATCCGCTAATAACGCTCGGATAGTCTTTACATTCCGGTGATTCCGCCAGCGTATTAATAAACAGGCGCTGGAACAGGTACATGGCCGGATAACCAATTATCGACGAGAGTAAAAATACCCATAGTCCCATTAATCCAACCTGCACCGGAAGAAAAACAATGCCCGCGCCGATAGCCATCCCAATACTCATGATGACCCAGCCCGTATCGGTGCTGTCGAATTTAATCGCCTCTCGCCATTCGCTTTCGCTCATTCCCGCCCGCCTTGCCGCAGGGGAATCACTCACAATCACACTGCTGTTTGTTGCCATATTCATTGGGCACTCGCTTATTTTGTAGGGTAACGATTTGTTTTTATAAGGTTCCGATCGCCAGCGATTGCGAGTCAGAGGGTGCAGGTGTGAGTTATTGGTATGGGGAGATCATATCCGGAGCGCGGGAGAAAAAAGTCACAACTTTTATAGGGATTTCCTAATGCAAGAGGAAAATATTACTTCGGGATAGCAGAAAAGAGAGTGAGTTTTCTAAAATTGACGGTGTTCACAAAATTAAAAGCCTCCTCATCTGAGGAGGCTGAAGATGGGGCCTGTGTTAGATCGCCTGCGTAAACGTCCTCGAAATCACGTCCTGCTGCTGCTCGCGCGTCAGAGCGTTAAACCGCACCGCATAGCCTGAAACGCGGATCGTCAGGTTCGGATAGTTCTCCGGATGGGCGATGGCATCCAGCAGCATCTCCCGGTTCATCACGTTGACGTTCAGGTGCTGCCCGCCCTCGATGGTCGCTTCGTGGTGGAAGTACCCGTCCAGCAGCCCGACAAGGTTGGTTTTGCGCACCAGCTCGTCCTTGCCCAGTGCCTGCGGCACGATGGAGAAGGTGTAGGAGATCCCGTCTTTGGCATAGGTGAACGGCAGCTTGGCGACCGAGGTCAACGACGCCACCGCTCCTTTTCTGTCGCGCCCGTGCATCGGGTTGGCGCCAGGCGCAAACGGTGTACCGCCGCGACGTCCGTCCGGCGTGTTGCCGGTCTTCTGCCCGTAAACCACATTGGAGGTGATGGTCAGGATCGACTGCGTCGGCACGGCGTTGCGGTACGTCGGCAGCGCCTGGATTTTCTTCATAAAGCGCTCAACCAGATCGCAGGCGATACTGTCCACGCGATCGTCGTTGTTGCCGTATTGCGGATAGTCGCCTTCGATGACGAAATCGACCGCCAGACCGGTGTGGTCGCGCACCGGTTTTACCGTGGCGTACTTGATGGCCGACAGGGAATCCGCCGCCACCGACAGCCCGGCAATGCCACAGGCCATGGTGCGGTAAACGTCCCGGTCGTGCAGCGCCATCAGCGAGGCTTCGTAGCTGTATTTATCATGCATGTAGTGAATGAGATTCAGCGCACTGATGTACTGCACTGCCAGCCAGTCCATGAAGTGATCGAGGCTCGCCATTACGGTGTCGTAATCCAGTACCTCATCCAGCAGCGGCTCGGTTTTCGGCCCCACCTGGATCTTCAGCTTCTCATCCACCCCGCCGTTAATCGCGTACAGCAGCGTTTTCGCCAGGTTGGCGCGTGCGCCGAAGAACTGCATCTGCTTGCCGATCACCATCGGACTGACGCAGCAGGCAATGGCGTAGTCGTCGCTGTTAAAGTCGGCACGCATCAGATCGTCGTTCTCGTATTGCAGCGAGGAGGTGACGATCGAGACCTGCGCGGCGTATTTCTTGAACGCGATCGGCAGCTGTTCGGACCAGAGGATCGTCAGGTTTGGCTCCGGCGCAGGCCCCATGGTGTGCAGGGTATGCAGATAGCGGAAGCTGTTTTTGGTCACCAGCGTGCGCCCGTCCAGCCCCATGCCGCCGATCACTTCCGTGGCCCAGATCGGATCGCCGGAGAAGAGCGTGTCGAACTCCGGCGTGCGCAGGAAGCGCACCATGCGGATCTTCATGATGAAGTGGTCGATCAGCTCCTGGGCCTGCACCTCGTTCAGCCTTCCTGCCTGCATGTCGCGTTCAATGTAGATATCGAGGAACGAGGCCGTGCGCCCCAGCGACATCGCCCCGCCGTTCTGGGATTTCACTGCGGCAAGGTAGGCAAAGTAGACCCACTGCACCGCTTCCTGCGCATTCATCGCCGGACGTGAAATATCAAAGCCATAGTTCGCCGCCATCTGCTGGATCTGGAGCAACGCACGTTTATGCTCCGCCAGCTCCTCGCGCAGGCGGATCGTGGCCTCCAGATCGTCTCCGCGCTCCAGTTTCCCCTGGAGATCGGCGAACTGAAGTTCACGCTCGCGCACCAGAAAGCTAATGCCGTACAGCGCCACGCGACGGTAGTCGCCGATGATGCGTCCGCGCCCGTAGCCGTCCGGCAGACCGGTGAGCACGCCGGATTTTCGGCAGCGCATCATCTCCGGGGAGTAAACGTCAAATACGCCCTGGTTGTGGGTTTTGCGCAGGTCGGTGAAGAGATATTCAAACTGCGGATCCATCTCGCGACCGTAGGCTTCGAACGAGCTGCGGATCATATTGATCCCGCCGTACGGATGCAGGGCCCGCTTGAGCGGCTTGTCGGTTTGCAGGCCGACGATCGTCTCCAGCTCCTGGTCAATATAGCCCGGCCCGTGCGCGGTAATGGTGGTGGCGATGTTGGTGTCAAAATCCACCGGAGCGTGGGTGGCATTCTCCTGGCGAATACCGACCATCACCTTCTGCCACAGCGCCGTCGTTGCTGGCGTCGCCTGCGCGAGGAAAGCTTCATCGCCTTCATAAGGGGTGTAGTTATGCTGAATAAAATCGCGCACGTTAACGGCGTTTTTCCATTCTTCACCGCAAAACCCGGCCCATGCGTCGCTGTAAGGCGCGACGCCCGTATCGATTGTTACTTTCATCAGATTCTCGCTTTATCAGGCGTAAGCCGCAGCCGGGGTGACCTTCCCAAGACGGAGGGCGTCCAGCGCGATCATTTTTTCTTCATTGGTAGGGATCACCGCGCAGGCCGCGCGTGACGACTCGGTGGAGATCACGCGCTCACCCGCGCTGCCCGGCAGGGCATTTTTGGACTCGTCGAGGATGATGCCAAACACCTTCAGGTGCTCCACCACCAGCGCGCGTATGAGCACAGAGTTCTCACCGATCCCGCCGGTAAACACCACGCCATCCAGACGGTGCAAGGACGCGGCATGACCGGCGATATGCCGCGCTATGCGGTGGACAAAGGTCTTTATCGCCAGCCGCGCCCGCTCGTTGCCGTCATGCCAGGCTTTCTCCAGCACGCGCAAATCGGAGGAGATGCCGGAGAGCCCCAGCAACCCGGACTCTTTATTGACCACGCGCTCCAGATCCTCGAACGTCTGGCCGGTCTGCCGGGCAATCCACGCCATCGCGCCAAAATCTACGTCGCCACAGCGCGTGCCCATCACCAGTCCTTCAAGCGGCGTCATCCCCATGGACGTGTCCACGCTTCTGCCGTTACGCACCGCGCAAATGGACGCCCCGTTGCCGAGATGGGCAATCACCAGGCCGCTGTCTTCGGCGGAGAGCCCGAGAAGCGCGTGCGCCTGCGCCGCCACGTAGCGGTGAGAGGTGCCGTGGAAGCCGTAGCGGCGCACGCCCAGCTCTTCAAAATAGCGGTACGGCAAGCCGTACAGATACGCCTGCGGCGCCATGGTCTGGTGGAAGCTGGTATCAAATACCGCCACCTGCTGCACCCCGGGGAAGAGTCGCTCTGCGGCTTCCACGCCGCTCAGGTTAGCGTAGTTATGCAGCGGCGCCAGCGGGGAGACCTGGCGGATCTGCTCCATCACCTCTTCCGTGATCAGGGTCGACTCGCTGAAGAGATCGCCGCCGTGGGCAATGCGATGGCCAATCAAAGCCACGCTGCCCATCAGGTCGCGCTTCTCCAGCTCCAGGGCGATGGCGGCCAGCGCCCCTTCGTAGTCCTGGTGAGCCAGTCTGACCGGCTCACCCCCATTGACGGAAATAAAGGCTTTTTCAGTGTTGACGCCGTCCGCAATGCCCGTCATCAGAGCATCGCAGCTTGCGGCGTCCAGCACCGAGAACTTAACAGAGGACGATCCGCAGTTAATGACCAGTACTACCGGAAACTCAATCATGGTATGGCTCCGCTCTTCCTGAGCTTTGGTTTAAAACAGTTTGTACACGATGTTCAGAATGGTCAGCAGGCCGACCACGGTTACGAAGATGTTCTCGGTCCGGCCTTTGTATTTCGCCAGCGCAGGCGCCTTGCGGATGGCGTACATCGGCAGCAGGCACAGCAGAGAGGCGATAATTGGCGCGCCCATGGCTTCAATAAGGTCCAGGATGTTCGGGTTGGCGTAGGCCACAATCCAGGTGGAGCCCATGATGAAGACCATGCTGATGGTGTTCAGCTTGCCGACGGAGACGCTCTTCTTGTCGCCTTTGTAGCCGAACTTAACGATCAGGCCGTTCAGCCCCTCCAGCGTGCCCAGGTAGTGGCCGAAGAAGGATTTAAAGATAGCGACCAGCGCGATGATGGAGGCGCCGTATTCCAGCACCGTGGCGAACGTGGATTTACTGCCTGACATCGACGCAAAGTGGTTCGCCAGGTAAGAGAGCACCGGAATGTTCTGCGCTTTGGCGTCCGCCATGTTCTGCGGAGAGAGCGTAAACAGGCAGCTAAAGGCGAAGAACATCACCACCGCCACCATCAGCAGGCTGGCGCGACCGATGATTTTGGAACATTTCTGCTCGGTGAATTCTTTACCAAACTCCGGCTCGTACTCTTCGCGCTTGGAGACCACAAACGAGGAGACGATAGGCGAGAAGTTGAAGGAGAAGACCATAATGGAAATCCCCAGCCACACCGTGACAAGAATGCCGTCATGACCGGTGAAGGCGATATCGCTCAGGTTAACCTGGTCGATCACCGCTGAGTTCCAGTACGGGATCAGCGAGAGAGAAATCAGCACCAGGCTGGCGATGAACGGGAACACCAGGTAGCTCATCACCTTCACCATCAGGTCTTTACCGAACCAGATCACAAAGGCCATCAGCAGCAGCAGGAACAGCGCTACCACGCCGCGGTTCAGGGCAGGCATCTGGAGCTGGTTTTCCCAGAAGGTCATAAAGGTGTTGGTAATGGTGACGCCGTAAATCCACAGCAGCGGGCAAATAGCAAAGAAGTAGAGGAAGGTGATCACCACCCCGCCGGTCTTACCAAAATGCTCTTCCACCGTTTCGGTGATGTTGCCGGAGACGTTACTGCCGGACAAACACAGACGCGCCAGCGCGCGGTGGCAGTAAAAGGCAATGGGGAACGCCAGAACCAGCATCAGCAGAATAGGGATCAACCCCCCAAAGCCTGCGCGGATGGGGAAGAACAGCACGCCAGCGCCAATGGCGGTACCAAACAGGCCGAGCGTCCAGGTGGTATCCGATTTACGCCAGGAGGACGTTTTTGTCTGGCCAACGATAATGCTTTCTGTGTTGCTCATAGGTCACCTTTATGCGTCAACGAAGCCGGTAATTTGGGAAACACGGGAGAGATCAATATTGCCACCGGAAATAATGCAGACGGTTTTACGGCCCTGAATATAATGGTCCAGCTTGCCGCTTAATAACGCCGCGCACGCCAGCGCGCCAGCACCTTCCGTAACCACTTTATTTCGCTGAATAAGCGCGATCATGCTGTTGCGAATCTCGTCTTCGCTGACCAGCACAATGTCGTCAACCAGTTCACGAACGATTTCGAAGGTTAAATTACCCGGGCGAGACACGTCGCAGCCGTCCGCTAATGTGCCGGTAATGCGGTGGTTCGTTATTTCACCGGTCTGATACGACGCCGCCATTCCGTGCACGTTTTCAGACTGCACGCCGATAATATTGATAGTTGGGTTGATGGATTTAATTGCTGTCGCAATACCGGCAATTAAACCACCGCCGCCGATGGGGACAATCACGTTATCCACGTCGTATAAATCTTCGAGGATTTCCAGGCCGATGGTGCCCTGACCGGCGATCACTTTCGGATCGTCGTAAGGCGGGATAAATATGCGCCCTTCCATCTCGACGATTTCGCTCACTTTGGCGATAGTGTCGTTAAAGTTCTCGCCGTGCAGCACCACTTCGGCGGAGTAGTCGCGCGTGGCGGCCACCTTGGATTTCGGCGCGCCCATAGGCATTACCACTTTGCCGTCGATGCCGAGCATGGCGCAGGAGAGCGACACCCCCTGCGCGTGGTTCCCTGCGGAACAGGCAACCACGCCCTTGCGTTTTTCCGCATCGGTCAGCGAGCTTAATTTATTAAACGCCCCACGTATTTTAAACGAACCGGTACGCTGCATATTTTCAAATTTCAGGAATATCTCACCCTTACACCGTTCGCTCAGATAATTTGAACGCGGCATACCGGTTTTATAGATCTTTCCCGCCAGTCTTTTTCTGGCGTCCTGAATATCTTCAATGGTCACCGGGAGATCGTAAGTAATGTGCATAATATCCTCGTTATAATAATTCATTATTTTCAGGCAAAGTCAGGGTATCAGAGCGTTAAAAAGCGTCGCTCCGGGTGTTTTAAATCATCATTATTTCTATCGTCGTTTTTCGGTATTCATCGACGAATATTGTTTTGCCAGTTCAACTAATACAGACGCCGATTTTTTAATACTGTAATTTTTTGACCACACGGCGGCATAACGCGCCACGGGTAATTCATCTTCCACCGGCAGGACAATAAACTGGTCCGAGCCGAATGGCGCAATCATGTCACGGGGGATCACCGTCAGGTAATCGGCATTGAGAACAAGGTTATAGATGGTGACGACGGAATCGGTCTGGACGATGTTTTCAATGCTGATGTGGTTATCTTGCAGGGTGGTCAGGAGTTCGTTGTAGTAGCCCATATCGGTTTGCGGCATCACCCACTGCTCGTGCGTGAGCGATGCCAGTCTGGTCGGGCCGGTGCACGTTCGTGATTTACTCGCCACCAGCACAAACTCAGATTCAAAGAGTGGCTCAACGTGAAGATCCTGGAGCAACATCCCGTCGCTCAGCGTGCCGATGGCGAAATCCAGCCGGCCATCGCGAATGGCGGGCAGGAATGAAGAGAGCTGCGCTTCATACATTGAGACGCGCGCCTTCGGGAACACTTCCTTGAATTTTTTGATCATCCCGGACAGAAAGGTGAAGCCAATCAGCGACGGATAGCCGAAGGAGACGTCCATGACGGTACTGAAACTGAGGCTGTTGATCTCGCTCACCATGTTTTTCATTTCGCGGGTGATCGACTCAGCGTAGGACAGCAGCACCTGACCGGCGGCAGTGAGTTTTACGCCGGTGTTTTTACGCACCATCACTTCCACCCCAAAGTAAGATTCGATGTCGCTGATGATTTTGCTGACGGCAGGTTGCGTCAGCCCCAGTTGTCTTGCAGCAGAACCTATAGAGCCACTTTTGATGACTTCCTGAAATACCACGAGGTGCTGTGTTTTCGGTAGAATAATAGTATTCATAATATTCTGCGCTTATTTCCCTATGACGCAGCGGATTCTACCCAATATTGTTTCAGGGGGTATGTGCTGTTACTCACAATTTGCCAGGATGCCCTTTTTACAACCACATTTAAAATCGATTTATAATCTTATTATTCAAACAGTTAGATAGCTAAAAATACGCAATTACGCTGATATTGATCAACAAAATCCGCGGTAATAAATTTATTTTATGGCAATAACCAGCATGAATTTTTTTGCCTTAACAATATTAATAAAGACTATCTTTCAGGCAATTAAAGGTTAATAAACCATCATTATTCTTTTAAAACATTTTTGTGGTTTATCAACTTTATCAGGAATATTTTCTCAGCTTCCGGTTAAAGAGTGGGATATATCACACATTCACCAGAAGAATGTTTTTAGATTCAATATTAAATTATCAAATGAATAACATTTAGCATCACTGATTCAACATTCACAACATCTGTTCAACACTAAAATTTTCTAATTTTATAGCGTTAAATTTTGTGATTACGATCATGCGCAGCAGATGAAAGGAACGCATAATCGGTAAAGCAGTGAAATGTGCTTGGCGTCGCAAAATTGAGAATTGATGTCGTTTGGCGCTTCGCTGACCCGGCATGCAACCTTCAGAAAACAAAAACCCCGCCGAAGCGGGGTTTCGTAAGAAGTTGAAGCTGACCGATAAGCCGGGTTCTGTCGTGGACAGTCATTCATCTAGGCCAGCAATCGCTCACTGGCTCAAGCAGCCTACCCGGGTTCAGTACGGGCCGTACCATGTGAACCCCTATTTGGCCTTGCTCCGGGTGGAGTTTACCGTGCCACGGACTGTTACCAGCCGCGCGGTGCGCTCTTACCGCACCCTTTCACCCTTACCTGATCCCGCTTACGCGGGCCATCGGCGGTTTGCTCTCTGTTGCACTGGTCGTGGGTTTCCCCCCCAGGCGTTACCTGGCACCCTGCCCTGTGGAGCCCGGACTTTCCTCCCCTCCGCCCGTCTCCCCCGAAAGGGACGACGACGAAGCGGCGACTGTCTGGTCAGCTTCGGCGCGCAGTATAGAGGGTTTGCGCGCCGCTGTCACCCCTGGCTACGCATGCCTACCTGCAATGTGGCCGCGATATTGCGCGAGGCGCGGTAAATGTTGTCGTACGCTCCCTGGAACGCCTCTTCCAGTGAACCGATGCGGGTCAATACGCTGAACACCGCGTCGATGCCGTACTGATGCACCACACCCACATCCTGCGTCAGACTTCCGGCAATCCCTATCACCGGCTTATGGTATTTTTTGGCGACGCTCGCCACGCCGACGGGCACTTTGCCATTAATGCTCTGGCTGTCGATGCGCCCTTCTCCCGTCAGCACCCACGTGCAGTCGTGAATATGTTCTTCAAGATTGAGCGCCTGAGTGACAATCTCAATGCCGCTTTTCAGCTCAGCGCCCAGGAAGGCCATCAGCGCCGCGCCCATGCCGCCCGCCGCTCCTGCCCCCGGAACCGGGTTGACGTCAATGCGCAGCGATTTTTTGATCACCTCGGCGTAGTGGCTAAGACTGGCGTCGAGTTCGAGGATCATCTCCTCCGTGGCGCCTTTTTGCGGGCCAAAGATACGCGACGCGCCGCTTTCACCGACCAGCGGATTCGTCACGTCACAGGCGACGCGGATTGCGCACCCCTGAAGACGCGGATCAAGATCCGAAATATCAATACGGTTCAGCGCCATCAGGCTGCCGCCGCCGTAGCCGATCTCCGTCCCGTTCGCATCCGTAAACCTCGCGCCCAGCGCCTGCATCATACCCGCGCCCCCATCGTTGGTTGCGCTCCCGCCGATACCGATAATGATGTTGCGCGCGCCTTTATCCAGCGCGCGGAGGATCAGCTCCCCCGTCCCGCGCGACGTCGTGACCAGCGGGTTACGCTGCGCGGGAGGAACAAGTACCAGGCCGCTGGCGGCGGCCATCTCGATAAACGCGGTGGTACCGTCGCCCGAGATCCCCCAGCTGGCCTTCACCTTTTCCCCTAACGGGCCGGTGACGACAGCCTGCTGCCAGGTGCCCTGCGTCGCGGCGATCATCGCTTCAACCGTACCTTCTCCGCCGTCAGCAACGGGAACAGACACGTAATGAGCGTCGGGGAAAATTTCCCGAAATCCTTTTTCTATCGCCTGCGCCACCTCAGTGGCAGACAGGCTTTCTTTATAAGAGTCTGGCGCGATTACGATTTTCATAGTTGTATGCCTGAGCCGTAGGCCCGGTAAGCGTAACGCCACCGGGCGGGACGTCATTAGCGAGCAATTTCAACCTTCGCCAGCTTTTCGTAATAGCACGCTAACGCGCTGTGATCGGCGGTGCCCAGACCGTCCGCACGCAGCGCCTGCATCATCTCCATGACGGCGGCAGTCAGCGGCAACTGCGCGCCCACGCCGTGGGAGGTATCCAGCGCATTCGCCAGATCTTTAATGTGCAGATCGATGCGGAAGCCCGGCTTGAAGTTACGATCCATCACCATCGGTGCCTTGGCATCCAGCACGGTGCTGCCCGCAAGACCACCGCGAATGGCCTGATAGACCAGATCCGGATTAACGCCCGCTTTGGTGGCCAGCGTCAGTGCTTCGGACATGGCCGCGATGTTCAACGCCACAATCACCTGGTTTGCCAGCTTGGTGACGTTGCCTGCGCCTATTTCACCGGTATGCACCACGGAGCCAGCCATGGCTTTCATCAGGTCGTAGTATTTGTCGAACACGGCTTTATCGCCCCCCACCATCACCGACAGAGTACCGTCGATGGCTTTCGGTTCGCCGCCGCTGACCGGCGCATCCAGCATCTCCACGCCTTTCGCTTTCAGCGCCTCGCTGATTTCGCGGCTCGCCAGCGGCGCGATAGAACTCATGTCGATCACCACCAGACCCGGCTTCGCGCCGTCGATAATGCCGTTCTCACCCAGCGCCACCTCTTTCACGTGCGGGGAGTTTGGCAGCATGGTGATAATCACGTCGCACTGCTCGGCGAGCGCTTTTGCAGTTGTCGCCGTTTCTGCGCCAGCCGCAATCACTTCTGCCACCGCGTCTGAATTACGATCTAAAACCACCAGTGAGTAACCTGCTTTGATGAGGTTTTTGCTCATTGGTTTGCCCATGATACCCAGGCCAATAAAACCCACTTTCAGCGTCATAATCTGTTTCCTCAATGATGGTTATTTTTTAAAAGCGTCTGCTAATTTCTGCGTGGCGGCGCGGAATACGCCGAGGTCGCTGCCGACGGCGACAAACGTTGCGCCCCACTCCAGGTAGCGGCGGGCATCAGCTTCCACCGGCGCCAGAATGCCGCACGGTTTACCGTGCGCTTTGGCACGGGCAAAAATGTGCTGGATTGCCCGCTGCACGTCCGGGTGGCTGGCGTTGCCCAGATGACCAAAGGCGGCCGCCAGATCGCTCGGGCCGACGAAAATACCGTCGACACCTTCGGTCGCGGCAATGGCGTCGACGTTATCGACCCCCTGCTGGCTCTCGATCTGAACCAGAATGGTGATGTTCTTGTTGGACTGGGCGAAATAGTCCGGCACGGTGCCAAACATGTTGGCGCGGTGCGAGACAGACACGCCGCGGATCCCTTCCGGCGGATAGCGGGTGGCAGCTACGGCCAGCACCGCTTCTTCTTCCGTTTCAACAAACGGGATCAGGAAGTTGTAGAAGCCGATATCCAGCAGACGCTTGATGATCACCGGCTCGTTGGTAGGTACACGCACCACCGGCGCGCTGTGGCTGCCTTTCAGCGCCATCAGCTGCGGAATAAACGTGTTGATATCGTTTGGCGCATGTTCGCCGTCCAGCACCAGCCAGTCGAATCCGGCCAGGCCCAGCACTTCGGTGCTGATGGGGTTGGCCAGCGCAGACCAGCAGCCAATCTGAATCTGATGCGCCGCAAGGGCCGCTTTAAATTTATTCGGGAAGATGTCGTTACTCATTACGTATACCTTTTTTAATTCCGCAGTTTTAGCCAGTAGCTTTTCTTATTTATTCCGACTCAGCGTCAGCGTTATATTTATTTACTGACTGAATTTTGGCGTTATAAAATCGTCATTCAGTATAATCGTCACCACCCGGCAGCACATTGTCTCAATGCTCAATTATCCAACGGGGTTAGCACGCTATTTTGAGCATTTGCCCAATGCAGTGGGCGCTGATGCACAGAATCAACGATTAGTGTTTCGGGAGCGATCGCGATCACATTCTCACTTTTCCTCTCCTGACATTCTTTATTTCCTCAATAAGAAACGATTAACCATCTGGCTATATTTAGTATCAGATATTTTGCTGGAGATGAGTGAACAATGGCCGATATTGAAATTCGACAGGCGGCGCCGACGGCGTTCTATATAAAAGTGCACGATACCGATAACGTGGCGATTATTGTCAACGACAATGGCTTAAAAGCGGGTACCCGCTTTCCGGACGGGCTGGAGCTGATTGAGCACATTCCGCAGGGGCACAAAGTCGCACTGGTCGATATCCCGGCGCAGGGCGAAATCGTGCGCTACGGCGAAGTCATCGGCTATGCGGTGCGCGCTATCCCGCAGGGTAGCTGGATTGAGGAGTCGCTGGTTGAGCTGCCCACCGCCCCGCCGCTGGAGACGTTGCCGCTGGCTACCCGCGTCCCTGAGCCGTTACCTCCGCTGGAGGGTTATACCTTCGAAGGTTACCGCAACGCGGATGGCAGCGTGGGAACCAAAAACCTGCTTGGCATCACCACCAGCGTGCATTGCGTGGCGGGTGTCGTGGATTACGTGGTGAAAATTATTGAGCGCGATCTGCTGCCGAAATACCCCAACGTTGACGGCGTGGTGGGGCTTAACCACCTGTACGGCTGCGGCGTGGCGATCAACGCGCCCGCAGCGGTCGTGCCGATCCGCACGATCCACAATATCGCCCTTAACCCGAACTTTGGCGGCGAGGTGATGGTGATTGGCCTCGGCTGTGAAAAATTGCAGCCAGAACGCCTGTTGCAGGGTACTGAGGATGTGAAAGCCATTCCGGTTGACGAGGCCAGTATTGTGCGTCTTCAGGATGAACACCATGTCGGCTTCAGATCGATGGTCGACGACATTTTACAGGTGGCAGAGCGCCATCTGGAGAAGCTGAACAAACGTCAGCGTGAAACCTGCCCGGCCTCTGAACTGGTGGTCGGGACACAGTGTGGCGGCAGCGATGCGTTTTCCGGCGTCACCGCTAACCCGGCGGTAGGTTATGCCTCCGATCTGTTCGTGCGCTGCGGCGCCACGGTGATGTTCTCTGAAGTCACCGAGGTGCGTGATGCTATCCACCTGCTCACGCCGCGCGCCGTCAACGAGGAGGTGGGTAAACGCCTGCTGGAGGAGATGGCCTGGTACGATAACTATCTCGACATGGGCAAAACCGACCGCAGCGCCAACCCGTCTCCGGGTAACAAGAAAGGCGGCCTGGCGAACGTGGTGGAAAAGGCCCTCGGGTCGATTGCCAAATCCGGCCAGAGCGCGATTGTGGAAGTGCTCTCACCTGGCCAGCGACCAACCAAACGCGGTCTGATCTACGCGGCAACGCCTGCCAGTGATTTCGTGTGCGGCACCCAGCAGGTAGCATCCGGCATTACGGTACAGGTCTTTACCACCGGACGCGGCACGCCGTACGGCCTGATGGCGGTACCGGTGATCAAAATGGCGACCCGCACCGAGCTGGCAAACCGCTGGTATGACTTAATGGATATCAACGCGGGCACCATCGCCACCGGGGAAGAGAGTATTGAAGAGGTGGGCTGGAAGCTGTTCCACTTCATTCTGGATGTGGCAAGCGGGCGGAAGAAAACCTTCTCCGATCAATGGGGATTGCATAACTCGCTGGCGGTGTTTAACCCGGCACCGGTGACGTGATGGCCCCTCACCCTGCCCTCTCCCCACCGGGGAGAGGGTAAAAAAACCGCACCGAGCAGTCCCCTCTCCCCTATGGGGAGAGGGTTAGGGTGAGGGGAAAAGCCTCTTTAGACCAGCACCACATCGATCCCGCTTTTGCGTAACCCTTCCAGGCTTTCCGCCGGAATACCTTCATCAACGATAATCATGTCGATCCGCTGAGTATCAATGATTTTATGCAGGCTTGAACGGTTAAACTTGCTGGAATCAGTGACAACGATAATACGCTCCGCCACCTCGCACATTTTCCGGTTCAGACGGGCTTCATCCTCGTTGTGCGTACTCACCCCCCGATCGAGATCGATGGCATCGACGCCCAGGAACAGCAGGTCAAAATGGTAATTCTGTAAGGACTGCTCCGCCTGGTCACCATAGAAGGACTGCGACTGACGGCGCAAGTGCCCGCCGGTCATCAGCAGCTCCACTCCCTCCGCTTCCAGCAGCGCGTTTGCCACGTTCATCCCGTTGGTCATGGCAATGACATCGGTATGCTGGCGCAGCATGCGGGCAATTTCAAAGGTTGTGGTGCCGGAGTCCAGAATAATGCGATGACCCGGCTTCACCAGTTCAGCCGCCGCCTGCGCGATGCTGCGCTTCACAGCCGTATTAAGGGAACTTTTGTCCTCAACGGACGGCTCCACGCCGGGGGCATTGCCTTCGCAAATCAGCGCGCCGCCGTAAGCGCGAACGGCAATCCCCTGCTTTTCCAGAAAGGCCAGATCGTTACGGATCGTCACCGTCGACACGCCGTATAAAAGAGAAAGATCGTTAACCTGCACGCTTCCCTGCGCCCGCAACCGCTGAATGATCTGCTCTCGCCTTTCACTGGTGCCGGTGATGCGCTTCTCTGCGGATGAATCGGTGCTGCTCATACGAGCTCCTTAGTAAATAAACTTTCGTTTCATTTCGTTTTGCTTATTAACGCCTTTCTTTTGAGGGAATGCAAGCCCTGTATGGTGAGCAGACGCAAGCTTAACCGCCGCTGAAACCTTTCATTATGTTTCTTTTGTGAAACAGATCGGAAAACTATTATCTTTCGTTTTATTTTTACCCCACCATAATGCAGTATCAAATGAAACAAAACGAAAGATGAATACCAACACCATCCGAAATGGAGAGGAAAGTGAAACATCTGACAGAAATGGTGGAACAACATAAACGGGGGAATACAAACGGGATTTACGCCGTCTGTTCCGCACATCCATTGGTACTAGAAGCTGCAATTCGTTACGCCCATTCACAACAGACGCCTCTGCTGATTGAAGCCACCTCAAACCAGGTGGATCAGTTTGGCGGCTATACCGGTATGACGCCCGCCGATTTTTATGGGTTTGTCTGCAATCTGGCGGGATCCCTCGGTTTCCCCACCTCACAGCTGATCCTTGGCGGCGATCATTTAGGTCCTAACCGCTGGCAAAACCTGCCAGCTTTGCAGGCGATGGCGAATGCCGACGATCTGATCAGGAGCTACGTGGCGGCCGGATTTAAAAAAATTCACCTCGATTGCAGCATGTCCTGCGAAGACGATCCGGTTCCTTTAACCGATGCAATCGTTGCCGGGCGTGCCGCTCGGCTGGCTAAAATTGCCGAAACCACCTGTCTCGAGCAATTTGGCGTAGCGGATCTGGTCTACGTTATCGGCACGGAAGTTCCGGTTCCCGGTGGGGCACACGAAACGCTGACCGAGCTTGAGGTCACCACACCAGAGGCGGCACGTGCCACGCTTGAGGCACACCGCCACGCATTCGAGAAGGAAGGGTTAAGCGACATCTGGCCGCGCATTATTGGCCTGGTGGTTCAGCCTGGCGTTGAGTTCGACCATGCGCACGTTTGTGACTATCAACCGCATAAAGCCGTCGCACTGAGCAAGATGGTTGAAGCCTACGACACGCTCGTATTTGAGGCACATTCTACCGATTACCAGACGCCGCAGGCGCTGCGCCAGTTGGTGAAAGATCACTTCGCCATTCTGAAAGTCGGCCCTGCGCTAACCTTCGCGCTGCGCGAAGCGCTGTTCTCACTGGCTGCAATTGAAGAAGAGCTTTTACCGGCAAAAGCCTGCTCAGGACTGCGTCACGTCCTGGAAAACGTGATGCTCGATCGCCCGGAATACTGGCAAAGCCACTATCACGGCGACGGCAATGCCCGTCGCCTGGCCCGCGGTTACAGCTATTCCGACCGCGTGCGCTATTACTGGCCAGACAGCCAGATTGACGAGGCTTTTGAGCGACTGGTACGCAACCTGGCGGATGAACCGATCCCGCTGCCGCTGATCAGCCAGTATCTGCCGTTGCAGTACAGCAAAGTTCGCGAGGGTGCTCTCAGGTCCACACCACGGGAGCTCATTCTCGACCACATTCAGGACATACTCCAGCAGTACCATGCCGCCTGCGAAGGCGTAACGACTCAACACGCATAATTAAAAAGAGGAAAACGCTATGCCAAACATTGTCTTATGCCGCATTGATGAACGCCTGATCCACGGTCAGGTGGGCGTACAGTGGGTGGGGTTTGCGGGGGCGAACCTGGTGCTGGTGGCAAATGACGAGGTTGCAGACGATCCGGTTCAGCAAAACCTGATGGAGATGGTGCTTGCGGAAGGCATCGCCGTGCGTTTCTGGTCCCTGCAAAAAGTGATCGACAACATTCATCGCGCCGCAGATCGGCAGAAAATTCTGCTGGTCTGTAAAACACCGGCTGATTTTTTAACGCTGGTCGAGGGCGGCGTGCCCATCACCCGTATCAACGTCGGAAATATGCATTACGCCAGTGGCAAACAGCAAATTGCCAAAACGGTATCTGTAGACGCGAACGATATCGCCGCGTTTAACGGCCTGAAGGCGGCCGGAGTGGAATGCTTCGTTCAGGGCGTTCCAACAGAGACTGCTTTGGATCTCTTTAAACTGCTCTGAGGGATTCACAATGGAAATCAGTCTGTTGCAGGCTTTCGCGCTGGGGCTTCTCGCCTTTATCGCGGGCCTGGATATGTTTAACGGCTTAACACACATGCACCGTCCGGTGGTGCTCGGGCCACTGGTTGGCCTGATTCTGGGCGATCTGCACACCGGAATTCTGACCGGCGGTACGTTAGAACTGGTCTGGATGGGTCTCGCGCCGCTGGCGGGCGCGCAGCCGCCAAACGTGATTATCGGCACCATCGTTGGCACCACATTTGCCATTACCACAGGCGTGAAACCGGATGTCGCGGTTGGGGTCGCCGTGCCGTTTGCCGTGGCGGTTCAGATGGGGATCACTTTCCTCTTCTCGGTGATGTCCGGCGTGATGTCCCGCTGCGATCGCATGGCGGCTAACGCAGACACCCGTGGTATTGAACGGGTCAACTATCTGGCACTGCTGGCGCTCGGCGTCTTCTACTTCCTGTGTGCGTTTCTGCCCATCTACTTCGGGGCTGAACATGCGAAAACCGCCATTGATGTCCTGCCGGAACGTCTGATCGACGGTCTGGGCGTCGCGGGCGGCATCATGCCAGCTATCGGCTTCGCCGTGCTGCTGAAGATCATGATGAAAAACGTCTACATCCCTTACTTCATTATCGGCTTTGTCGCCGCGGCCTGGCTGAAACTGCCGGTGCTGGCGATTGCCGCGGCTGCGCTGGCGATGGCGCTGATCGACCTGCTGCGCAAATCGCCTGAACCGACGGCGCCTGCGGCCCAGAAAGAGGAATTTGAAGATGGCATCTAATCCAACCACCCTGCCGGGCGTGTCTGAAAGTGAAGAGACGCTGCTGACCGGCGTGAATGAAAACGTCTACGAAGACCAGAGTATTGGCGCTGAGCTAACGAAAAAGGATATTAACCGTGTCGCCTGGCGTTCCATGCTGCTACAGGCCTCGTTCAACTACGAGCGAATGCAGGCCTCCGGCTGGCTGTATGGGCTACTGCCCGCGCTGAAAAAGATCCACACCAATAAGCGGGACCTGGCGCGCGCCATGAAAGGCCATATGGGCTTCTTTAACACCCACCCGTTCCTGGTGACCTTCGTCATCGGCATTATTCTGGCAATGGAGCGTTCCAAGCAGGATGTGAACAGCATCCAGAGCACTAAAATTGCCGTCGGTGCACCGCTCGGTGGCATTGGTGACGCCATGTTCTGGCTAACCCTGCTGCCTATTTGCGGGGGGATTGGCGCCAGCCTGGCGCTACAGGGATCCATTCTTGGCGCCGTGGTCTTTATCGTGCTGTTTAACGTGGTGCATCTCGGCCTGCGTTTTGGTCTGGCGCACTATGCCTACCGGATGGGGGTCGCCGCGATCCCGCTGATCAAGGCCAATACCAAAAAGGTTGGTCATGCTGCGTCCATTGTCGGGATGACGGTGATTGGTGCGCTGGTGGCAACCTATGTGCGCCTGAATACCACACTTGAGATTAAAGCCGGGGATGCGGTCGTCAAACTGCAAACCGACGTGATCGACAAACTGATGCCCGCCTTTCTGCCGCTGGTCTACACCCTGACCATGTTCTGGCTGGTACGCCGTGGCTGGAGCCCGCTGCGCCTGATTGGTATCACCGTGGTGCTGGGCGTTGTCGGTAAATTCTGTCACTTCCTGTAAAAGCAAAGAGGTTGCGATGTTAGGCATTATTTTGACGGGTCATGGCGGTTTTGCCAGCGGGCTGGAACAGGCGATGAAGCAAATCCTCGGCGAACAGCCGCAGTTTATCGCCATCGATTTTCCGGAAAGCTCCACCACTGCGCAGCTGACCGCGCAGCTTGAGAAGGCAGTGAATGATTTGGATGCAGAGCACGATATCGTGTTTCTCACCGATCTTCTCGGCGGTACGCCGTTTCGTGTGGCCTCTACCCTCGCGATGCAACACCCCGGCAGCGAAGTGATCACCGGCACCAATCTCCAGCTTTTGCTGGAGATGGTTCTGGAGCGCGAAGGGTTAAGCAGTGAAGCATTTCGTTTGCAGGCGCTGGAGTGCGGCCATCGCGGCCTGACCAGCCTGGTGGATGAGCTTGCACGCTGTCGCGAGGAAGCGCCCGCCGAGGAAGGGATATGAGCCAGCTGCTGCGCGCGCGTCGTCTGCTTACCGGGCAGGGCTGGCTGGATGACCATCAGTTGCGCATGGATAGAGGCGTCATCACCGCCATCGAGCCGATTCCGGCAGGGGTTAACACCCGCGAGGCAGACCTGCTTTGCCCGGCATACATTGATATCCACGTCCACGGCGGCGCGGGTGTGGATGTGATGGATGATGCCCCCGACGTGCTGGACCGGTTAGCCATGCATAAAGCGCGTGAAGGCGTGGGGGCTTTTCTGCCTACCACCGTCACCGCTCCGCTGGAGGCGATCCATGGCGCGTTACGGCGCATTGCCCGACGCTGTCATGTCGGTGGCCCCGGTGCGCAGGTCCTGGGCAGCTATCTGGAAGGTCCGTACTTTACGCCGCAGAACAAAGGGGCACATCCGCAAGAACTGTTTCGCGAACTGGATCTCGCGGAACTTGATGATCTGATTGCGGTTTCGCAGAACACGCTGCGGGTAGTGGCGCTTGCTCCGGAAAAAGCGGAAGCCCTGAAGGCGATCCATCACCTCAAGCAAAAAGGGATACGCGTCATGCTGGGTCACAGCGCCGCTACATACGCGCAAACCCTGGCCGCATTTGATGCAGGCGCAACCGGGCTGGTGCACTGCTACAACGGCATGACGGGGTTACACCACCGGGAGCCCGGCATGGTTGGCGCTGGCCTTACGGACCCACGCGCGTGGCTGGAGCTTATTGCCGACGGGCATCACGTTCATCCTGGAGCCATGCGGCTGTGTTGTTGCTGCGCGAAGGATCGTACGGTGCTGATTACCGATGCCATGCAGGCGGCGGGTATGCCTGATGGGCGCTATACGTTGTGTGGTGAAAGTGTCGAGATGCAGGGCGGCGTTGTACGCACAGCCTCAGGCGGACTGGCGGGCAGCACGCTCGCGCTGGATGCCGCCGTGCGAAATATGGTGGAGCATACGGGGGTCGCCCCAGAGCAAGCTATCCATATGGCTTCACTGCATCCCGCCCGTCTGCTCGGTATGGATCACTTGCTGGGATCGTTAGCGCCTGGCAAACGCGCCAATATTATTGCGCTGGATGCGGGTTTACACCTCCGGCAGATTTGGATCCAGGGTCAGGCTCTTTCCCTGTAGCCCTTTCACAGTGTGCCCTGTTGGCCTTACGGAAGACGATCGTAAGGCCTTTCTTTTCCTTTCCTTGATTTTCTCCTTTCCTTTCGCGATCACACTTTTCGTTTTATTTCTTTTACGCCATTGAACTTTCGATTTCTTTTCTATAGATTTTATTTAACTGCTAAAGTGAACAAGTGAAACGAAACGAAAGATAGCGACACGTTTGCCAGCGTCTGATGTGGAATTCACACGACTAAGGACTGAGTTATGCCACAAACCACTACCGCCACCACCGGCACCTGGACCGAAAAAGAGATCCGCCAGCAGCCAGCCAGCTGGCTTCGCTCGCTCAACAATATTGATAATCTGCGCGCGTCGATCGACAGTTTTCTGACGCCACTGTTGCGCAAGCCCGATCTGCGGATCGTTCTGACCGGCGCGGGTACGTCCGCTTTTATCGGCGACATCATTGCGCCATGGCTTGCCAGCCACACGGGGAAAAACATCGTCGCGATACCTACGACCGATCTGGTCACCAACCCGATGGATTATTTCAGCCCTGCGCACCCGCTGCTTCTGGTCTCTTTCGCCCGTTCTGGCAATAGCCCGGAGAGCGTCGCCGCCGTTGAGCTGGCGAATCAGTTCGTACCGGAGTGCTACCACCTGTCGATCACCTGTAATGAAGCGGGCAGCCTGTACCAGAATGCCGTCGACAGCGATAACGCCTGCGCTCTGCTCATGCCAGCCGAAACGCACGATCGCGGGTTCGCGATGACAAGCAGCATCACCACCATGATGGCGAGCTGCCTGGCGGTATTCGCACCGGAAACGATCAACAGCAAAACGTTCCGGAACGTGTCCGATCGCTGTCAGGCGATCCTCACTTCGCTTGGCGATTTCAGCCCCGGCGTCTTTGGTAACGAACCGTGGAAACGCATTGTTTATCTGGGCAGCGGTGGATTACAGGGCGCCGCACGGGAGTCTGCGCTGAAAGTGCTGGAGCTGACCGCCGGTAAGCTGGCGGCATTCTACGATTCGCCAACGGGTTTCCGTCACGGGCCTAAGTCACTGGTGGACAACGAAACGCTGGTCGTCGTGTTTGTCTCCAGCCATCCGTACACGCGTCAGTACGATCTGGATCTGCTCGCCGAGCTACGTCGCGATCGTCAGGCTATGCGGGTAGTAGCCATTGCAGCCGAAACGGATCCGGTCATTGAAGCTGGCCCGCATATCCTGCTGCCGCCTTCTCGTTCATTTAACGATATGGAGCAGGCGTTCTGCTTCCTGATGTACGCCCAGGTCTTCGCACTGACCCAGTCTCTGCACGTTGGCAATACGCCAGATACGCCATCCGCCAGCGGTACGGTTAACCGTGTGGTCCAGGGCGTCGTTATTCATCCGTGGCAGGCTTAAGAGGACAGGCTCATGAGTATTATTTCCACCAAATATCTTTTGCAGGACGCACAGGCAAAGGGCTATGCCATTCCGGCCTTTAACATTCATAACGCCGAGACGATCCAGGCGATCCTCGAAGTCTGTAGCGAAATGCGATCCCCGGTGATCCTCGCGGGTACGCCGGGGACGTTTAAACATATTGCGCTGGAAGAGATCTACGCCTTGTGCAGCGCATATTCCCTTACTTATGACATGCCGCTGGCGCTACACCTCGATCACCACGAATCGCTGGATGACATTCGCCGCAAAGTCCATGCCGGCGTACGTAGCGCAATGATCGACGGTAGCCATTACCCCTTCGAACAAAACGTCAAGCTGGTGAAATCGGTCGTC